>NZ_JBEHFO010000020.1:0-30882 GCF_040225595.1 Corynebacterium sp. KPL2734
GTCACCTTAGCACCAGCAACAACCTGATCAGCATCTCCGGCAAACTCAGCCTGAGTAGAAATCTCCGGATTCCTATCCTCGCCGCCGTCGTCGTCAGGGAGTCCGGGCTGATCCGGAGGCAAAACACGCTGGCCGCCGCCCGAGGTATGCTTATAAATTCCGTTTGGCCCGACAATAGTCAGGAATGCATCAGCGGGCTGCTTATCAACTTTAACGCTTGAATCAACATCGAACTGATCGTCGAGGTTTTGAGCGGTAGTCTTTACGATACGAAGCCCCGTCAGCTCTGTAAATTCTTGCGGGCTGCCCTCAAATCCTTGGAAACGCGACACGTTGTTGGCGTCTCCATAGCCTAGGTTTCCGTTTATGAAGTTGATGGCCGCTTCACGACCCGACGGATCAGAAATAATTGCACTCAAATACACAATATATTTCTTCGCCAACTGCTTTTGACCATTTTCCTGTGCATCTCGCAACTTCAGTGCGAGTCCGATAACAGCATCTTGATACTTTGGGTCATCGAAACTTAGAGCACCTGCAGTAGACTTCTTATAGCTACCGCCTTTGTGCATTGGGTCCGCCTGCGTGTAGTCAATGCACCAGCCCCACCCAACATCGTTCGCTGCATTTCCAGTGGAGTTTCCCTCAGGTGGCGTACCGGCCCACACCAACGGGCCCCAGCTATCATCCCCAGAATTACGTACGCTCTCGAGCCCCATGTCATAATTCGGTTCGAAGTCCGTCGGCTCAGCAGCCTCAGCCCGTGCCCCCGTGACAGTAACCATGGCCAAAGTTACTGCAATTACAGCAAGAACTGCAGTTAAAGCCACTCTCCCCTCTCGAGGTATTCTTCTCAATTTACTCATTCTTCCCTCTTCAGGCAATCGAATTTTACGGCTGTATTCTTACGTAGTGAGCTACTTTCCTGAGTAAAATCTGAGTTTGAGATTGGACACACCAAGGATAAACCCAGGGTACAACCCGAATCTTGATTCCTACTCGCTGCTCACCCGGGAGGATACCACGCACAAATGTAAGCCGACAACCAGCCGACTTTATATAATTACACATTGCAAAGCTTTATTAAGCAATATATCTAGAAACCTGAAGTACCCTGAGCTTTTCTTGTTTTTTACCTTGATGTCCAGGTTTATCCAATAAAAACTATTGTTTTTATAACCCTTCTTTAACCTTGGCCGGCATTCGATAACTCAAGCTTCGGCGGAGCCCACCCTCGTGAGCGTGTCAAGATGCTTGTATGCGAAGTCGGGATTATCGATACTTGTCGAAGCGGTTAAAAAGGCTATAACCATGTGGTTGACTGCTCGTTTCCAACCTGATGCTCGTACTCCTTTAACGAGCCTGCTAGCTGTAACCAAGGCCCGTTTGCCTTGTCTCGCCCGCTAGATAGCTCGTTTGCCTTCAATAGTGTAGATCACCAAACACAACTACCTACACCCCTGCACGCAATGATTAAGAAAACCTCGAAGCGTTTCGCACATCATAGTAAAACGTGCGTAATTCGCGGGAAATTGCACCATCCATAAAAGTCGTGCAGTAACCGGAAGGCCCACTAAAGGATGCAGGAAACCACAATTCGAGCCCACCTTTCTAAAACTCAACAGAAATTGGATAGCGCTTCAATAGTTTGCACCCCATTAAACCCCGTCCATTACCAGCGTCATGTTCTAGCGGTTTCCGGACTTCATTAAAATGTGTTGCATTACACCCAAAATTATATTGTGAGGATTATCATCCTACAATACAGGCAATGTAGGTCTGACATCTCTTATTTAACCAAAAGCATCGCCTTTCGCCAATAACTCCTAAATATATTATTAATGGGGCAGTCAACAAGATAAATTTCACATAGTCACCCACCTTCTACGGTGCTAGTATCTTTATCGGTTTAAAACACTAACCCCAGAAAGGATCGGAAATGTCTATTCCTTCTTTTATTGCTAGCGCCATTGCTGCCCTATTGCCACTAACCGGCAGCACCGGCCCAGTCGACGCCCAGGACCAGCTTGCTGAACCAGAGGTAACCCAGACCGCTGACGTTGAGCAGTCCACTGACCAGTCCGATGAGCCCGGCGCTCACGCCGAAAAGGGCCGCATCACCGGTGACAAGGAAGATGTAATCAACGGAGACCAGGACTACTCTGCACCTATCCTGCAGAGCGGTAAGTTGGCTGTGCAGCGCGAACTCGCGCTCGCTACCGACGAGCTGGGCCACGAGTTCATGAACATCGACTTCAAGGACAACCACAGCGCACACCTGACCTTCCCGGAAACCTATAACCCGGATACTGACCAGGCAGCCGTGGACCGCGTGCTGGAAGCACTCAAGATCAATGGCTACGACAACCTGACCGCCGCTTACTAAGGCTGAACGGGCGTAGCCTCGGGGAGTCCCGAGGATCCAAAATAAGGGGCGAGGTACCTCACCAAGGTACTTCGCCCCTTATTATTTTTATGAGCACGTAGCTAGGCCGAGCTCATCAACGCAAATACGTCCGTTACTGGTCGTCCATGACATCGTGGCGCACAATAGTCTGGTCGCGGCCAGGGCCGACACCTATATAGGAGATACGGCAGCCAGACAGCTCCTCCAAGCGCAACACGTAATCCTGCGCCTTCTGTGGAAGCTCCTCAAAGGTGGTGCACTCGGAGATATCCTCGTCCCACGCCGGCATGGTTTCAAAAATCGGCTCGGCGTGGTGGAACTCAGACTGGGTAACGGGCATCTCGTCGTAACGCTTGCCGTCAACGTCATAAGCCACGCAGATAGGAATCTCGCCAATGCCGGTAAGCACATCGAGCTTGGTCAAGAAGTAATCCGTAAAGCCATTCACGCGCGTGGCGTAGCGAGCAATCACGGAATCGTACCAGCCACAGCGGCGCGTGCGCCCAGTGTTCACGCCAACCTCGCCACCGGTGGTCTGCAGGTACTCGCCCCACTTATCAAAGAGCTCGGTGGGGAACGGGCCGGCGCCAACGCGGGTGGTATAGGCCTTGATAATGCCCAGCGAGGTCTTAATCCGCGTCGGTCCAATGCCAGAGCCAACCGATGCCCCACCCGCAGTCGGGTTCGAGGAAGTCACGAACGGGTAGGTGCCGTGGTCAACGTCCAACATGGTGGCCTGGCCGCCCTCCATGAGTACATTGTGGCCATCGGCAAGCGCTTGGTTGAGCTCCAGCTCGGCGTCGATGACCATGGGGCGCAGGCGGTCGCGGTAGCTTAAGAAGTACTCCACAATCTGCTCGGCCTCAATGGCCTTGCGGTTGTACATCTTCACCAGCATCTGGTTCTTAATCTCCAGCGCGGACTCGACCTTCTGGCGCAGGATGGACTCGTCGAAAATATCCTGCACGCGGATGCCAATGCGCGCGACCTTATCGGCGTAGGTCGGCCCAATGCCGCGGCCGGTGGTACCGATGGCGCGCTTGCCCAGGAATCGCTCTTGCACGCGGTCGAGGGTCTGGTGGTACGGCGCCACGAGGTGCGCGTTCGCGGAAATCTTCAGCCGGGAGGCATTTGCCCCGCGCGCTTCCAGGCCATCAATCTCATCAAAGAGCGCCTCGAGGTTAATCACCACGCCATTGCCCAGCACAGGGGTGGCGTTTTCAGAAAGAATACCGGCGGGCAGGAGCTTCAGCTCGTATTTTTCACCGCCTACCACCACGGTGTGCCCGGCGTTATTGCCGCCGTTCGGCTTGACCACATAGTCAACTTTCCCGCCAAGGATATCGGTAGCCTTGCCCTTGCCTTCGTCGCCCCATTGGGCGCCGACAATGACGATCGCTGCCATCTTTTAAGTCACTTCCTCATTATTGAAGCCAAAATACGCATTTACCTTACACTTTTCTGGCTGCAATAGCCCACGTAGCATGATGTGCATGCGTTTTTTGTTCCTCCGCTGCGGCGCCCCCGGCGTTGATTTGCCCGCAGAGGCCTATGACCTTTCGGCTGTTCCTTCCCGCAAGGAGCTCTCGCTTATCGATGCCGCCGCCACCAACCTCCTCCCCCACGACCCCACGCCTTCGCTTGACGAGATCGCCGCGCAGCCCGATGTCCGCCACCTCGGCGCCCCTGCCGCCGCCCCACAGGAACCGTACTTGGAGGACCGCCTGCGCATCGTGGTTGCGGGCTCGGATTCGGCGCTGAACGCCGTCATCACCCGGCTCATGCGAGCCGATAACCTGTGGGCCGAGGTAGCGTTCATTCCCACGGGCGAGTCGGCCGCCGCCGCTAATTGGGGCCTGCCCAGCGTGCCGCAAGAGGCCCTCGAGGTCGCCCGCACCGCCCCGGTTCGCCCAGTGCCGCTCATCCGCAATGATTCCGGCCAGGCCGTCGCCGGCTCAGCAACCATCTCAGATTGGTCGAATGGCCCGCTTACCGGTGAAATCATCATCGATGATGACACCCTCGCCGCCTCAGGTCGCGGCACTTTTGGCGCGCGGCTCGTCCCCATGACCGATGCCCCTGGCATCCTGGCGGCCCGCGCAACCTCTCCAGTCGAGCCCGAAGGCCGCCTGCGCTCCCTGCTGCGCAAGCCCGGTCGCCTCGACCCAGACTCCGTCCACACCGGCCGCGCGGTCCAGGCAGGCGGTCCCCAGCTGCGCGTGCTTGTCGATGCCATCCCCCACAAACGCCCCCTCACCCGCGTCACCTTCTACCGCCACCTGCGCGACCTCCAAGTCGTGCGCCCCTAGTCCACCCTCCACAGCTAACGCCGACTTCCCTTGGCTCTGAGCGCCGCCCCCGCACCGGCGCCCCGCTCGGCGGATATGCTGGCGAGGTCCTGCTAATTCTGCCCCTTTTGCTTATCTTTACGCTCCCACACCTCTGGCGGGAACGCCGGGTGCGTAGAGGTAGGAACCAGGTGCGCGACGGCAGACTCGCGCGAGAGCCCGCACACCATGAGCATGTCCACAACGATGGACCTCGTCTGCGCGAGGATCGTATATGCAGAAAGCGTCGCGTCTTCTTCGATAAGATCCATGCCCGCTTGACCGCCCACGTAGCGCAGCCGCTGCACCAGCTCGGGTATCTCTATCGCCTCATCGTGGTCCCGCTTTTGCCGTCCATAAAGCTCTCCCACCGCGAGGATAATTTCTGATAGTTCTTCCAAGAGCTCTAACTGCTTTTCGGAGACGGTATCGCCGTCTTCAGTAAGCACGAGCGCGCGGCGCGATAAGACCCGCACCCCGCGCACCGCATTATCTACCGGCAAGAGGATGCGCTCTAGGGACCGAATGCTCCTGCGGGAGGTCCACAAAAGCGGCGATACTTCCGATGCCTCCCTCCCCGACTGCGCCGCGCTCAGCAGCGTATTCACGTCATTTTGCGTGCCGCGCACCGCATCGCGGGCATCACGAATGATCTCGGGATTCGTATCGCGGATGCCATGCGTGACGTCGTTGAGAATGCTGGATGCAATCCTCAGCACCTTTGACACCTCGCGCCGAGCCTCCTTCAACGGGGAATTCGGGATAAGCGCAATCGTGATAAGCCCAATGCCGGAACCAATCATCGCGTCGATGGCCCGGTGCAGGCCACCCGGTCCCTCGGTGGGCGGAAAGATCGTGGCGATAAGGATGGAACCAAAGACAATCTGGTTGGACACCAGCGGCGATTTCGTAATAAAGGACCCCACCACCAGGCCTGCCCCCACGATGAACAGGATCTGGAACGGGCCCTGTCCCACCACTTGGAACAGCAAATCACCCAAGGCCACGCCGACAATGCCACCTAGCGACATTTCCACTGCCCTTTTCATCCTGTCCCCGCCCGAAAGGCCCAGGATGATGACGGCCGAGATGGGCGCGAAGAACGGCTGCGGATGCCCAAAGAGGGAGCTAGCCACCCAATACGCCAATGCGGCACCGACGGTGGCCTGGATTATATAAACGAAGCGCGAACGGATGCGTTGCAGACGCGATAATACTGAACGGTCCACCACCCGCAGCATTTGCCTCGTTGAGACTCTTTGTTTCGCTTCCGACATGTCCTCCAGCATAGAAGACCGCTCTCTACCACCGCCCCCGAATACCCGCATCCCGGCCCGCGCCAGGTTGTGGATAACCCCGCTAATTGCGCGCCCCAGCGACCCCCGCAGCACGAGAATTCCACAGATTCGCCGTTTCGCCTTGCACACCCATTGCCGTGTACCCGTGCCGCTTTTACGGTCAGGAGCCGTGAACACAGAATTTTTGCAACTTTGCCGTCGCGGTGTGGACCTCGTCGCCGAGTTTCAGGGATGCTCCGAACAGCAGCTCATCGAGGCCGGCGCCAGCCAGCTCCTTGCTGCGCAACTCGCCCGCCTCCAGCACACGTATTTCGGCCGCACCTCCAATAGCCGTAAGCAGCGCCTCGCCTGCGAGGCAGCTCGTTCTCGCGGCCACGACCTCGCTGTGCTTGAAAGCATCGAGTCTTTCGCCCACCGCGTTAAAGACACCAACCGCAGTTGGGATCTCCGCCTAGAGCTCTGCCGCGCAGAAGCCCACCTGATTCCGGCAATCGCAAAGAAGCGCCTCAAACAGCTCAATCCCGCCAAGCGTCCCTCGCACGGCGTCCGCTATACCCGACGCCCCGATGGTCCCCACACCATCTCCATCACCGCGGAGCCCACTGATATCGCGGATATCAAGGGCGTTCTCGCTTCCGTGGATAAGGAAAACCCGCTCGCAGCCGCCAAGCAGGTCATCCTCGAGGGCAATCCCGGCGCGCTGCCTGCGGTGCATACCAATGTGATCATCACCCTTGACCAGCTAGACCGCATCACTGCTGGCCAGGGCGATGACATCATGCTTCAGCTTTCCAACGGCGCGCGCATGTCTGGCGCTCAGCTCGTCGCCCGGACCCTCGCCCAACGCGGTTACGTCAGCTTGGTCCATCCTGAGCACGGCGCGGTGAACCTGTATCGCACCGAGCGCATGGCCAGCTGGAAGCAGCGCATGCTAGCCCGCGCGGAACATCCTATTTGCGCTTGGCCCGGCTGCTCCACGCCTGCCGATGACGCTCAAGTCCACCACCTCACCGCCTGGGCCGCCGGCGGCCCCACGAACCAAGAAAACCTCGTAACGCTCTGCGCTCATCACAATGCGGTGAATCAAGATGATGATTCCCGCCCCACCGCACGCGGGCGCATGGTTCGCATCAAGGGCCGCATCGCCTGGATCCCGCCGTGGAGCGGCAACCCTCGGTTTATCCCCTCACCCGCCTATTCACCACGACCAACAAGGAGTTCTACCTAGCTTTCACCTACCCAGTCTGGCTGGTCCGCCTAGTCCACTGGTCCCGCTGTACCTGCCGTGCCAGCTTGGCCTTGCCAGCCTATATTTCTGCCCAATCTCGCTGGCATAGCTGGTCGGGCCGGCATAGCTTGTCTGGCTGATCTGGCATACTTGCCTGCTCTGTCTCATATCCGGCAAGGCCGCGCCGCATCCTCGCACTCCACAGATAGGCCCAGCGTTAGGTCCAGAGATCGGACCAGCGATCGGACATGGAATAGGAAAAGCCGCCTCCCACACAGGCGGAAGCGGCTACTTCGTCGTGCCTACTGCGAGATCTCACCTTCGGCTTCAGCTCAACATGGAGCTAGTTTCGACTCGTCCTACTTTGCCGTGGTCTTACCCACGGAGTGGAGGTCCTGGCATGCCTCGATGACGCGCTCGGACATACCCTGCTCTGCCTTCTTCAGGTAGGAGCGTGGGTCGTAGACCTTCTTGTTGCCTACCTCGCCGTCAATCTTGAACACGCCGTCGTAGTTTTCCATCATGTGGCGAGCCACTGGGTTGGTAAACGCGTACTGGGTATCGGTGTCCACGTTCATCTTGATGACGCCGTAGCGCAGCGCCTCTTCGATCTTCTCCTTCTCAGAGCCGGATCCGCCGTGGAATACGAAGTCAAAGGCGTGCTCACCCTCGCTCAGGCCGAGCTTCTTCTGCGCAACCTTCTGGCCTTCCAGCAGAACCTCAGGGCGCAGCTTCACGTTGCCGGGCTTGTAGACGCCGTGCACGTTGCCGAAGGTAGCGGCCAACAGGTAGCGGCCCTTCTCGCCGGTGCCCAGGGCATCGATGGTCTTTTCAAAGTCTTCCGGAGTCGTGTACAGGTTATCGCCGGCCTTGGCCTCGACACCGTCTTCTTCACCACCGACAACACCAATCTCTGCTTCGAGAATGATGTGTGCCTTCTTCGCCTTCTCCAGAAGCTCCTGGGCGATGACCAAGTTTTCATCGATCGGAATAGCAGAGCCGTCCCACATGTGGGACTGGAAGAGCGGGTTCTCGCCGCGGTCGACGCGCTCCTGAGAGATGGCCATCAGCGGACGAACGTAATCGTCCAGAACTTCCTTCTGGCAGTGGTCGGTGTGCAGGGCGATATTGACGCCGTAGTGCTTCGCTGCCTCGTGCGCGAAGGCGGCTAGGGCCTGAGCACCTTTAACCTTGTTCTTGACCGCGAGGCCAGAGCCGAACTCTGCGCCACCGGTGGAGAATTGGATGATGCCGTCAGACTCTGCCTCGGCAAAGCCCTTCAGTGCTGCGTTGATCGTTTCAGACGAGGTGCAGTTGATGGCTGGAAATGCGAAGCCGTTCTGCTTCGCGGTGTCCAGCATCTGGTTATACGCCTCGGGGGTTGCAATTGGCATGAAATTCCATCCTTAAGTGGGATTGCGGTCAAACACGTTCCAACACCCAATTATGCCCACATTTCCGGAATCCCGCCGCAAAATTGGTGTGACATTTCCTGTGTTTACTACCCAACTCTCAAAAAATGACGCGCCCCCACACGACAAGCCCCGCGCAAGGTGTTTAACAGCACGGTTAAACGCGGTTAATCGCGACCCGATGTTTTATGCAGGTCACGAGCCACCCGGGCGCACGCCTCCAGAAGCATCCAACCAGACAGCTGCACGGATAGGTCGCGCTCATCCACGCGAATGATGCCCATCTTCTCGCTCACGGTTGTGTGCCCGAAGCCGTAGTTGTGCGGAAGGCGGGCATCGGCAGTCCAGTCAGAGCCAAAAATTGGCAAGCCATCAACCTCGAGCCGGTGCTCCCACACGGATTCGGCAGACGCCACAACCATCCGGGTCGCCAGCTTCTTGGTGGCCCGGTTCGCGGGCGAGTCCCCGGGCAACCGCACGGCAACATCGGCAAGATAACGCATCAGAATGCCCTTAAACAGGCCGCCATCACCATCACCGGTCTCCCAATCCACGACGCCGGAGGGAGTCGCCATCCCGGAAGCAATAGCCTGCACTAGGCCCCGAATCTTAATGATGTAGCTCATCATCTCGGATGCCAGTTCGGCCTCGTAGACGTTATCGATCTGCTCCAGCTTGCCGATGCTCGACTCCTCCCGCATCGCCAACACAATCTCCAGGCATGCCCCCAACATCACGCCTTGGCAGTACGGGTGGACTTGTTTGACGATTTCGGGGCCGTCCATGCGCATGCGCACGCCGTCCATAATGAAGCCATCTTCATTGACCAAGTTGTCGTAGACCCAGTCAACGATGCGGCGGGCCGCGGTTATATCGCCCATCCGCGCGAGCATGATGGCACCGGGGCCATTGGCCGGCACGTTCATGAAGTTCTCTCCGTCGCGCCACGGCAATATCCCCAGCGAGTCATCGAGGCCTTCGGTGATATTGCCCTGCAAAGACGCCAACGCCTTGGGCGATTTCATCTTCTTTACCTCGCCCACGCGCCCGAAAGCGAGTGCGAGCCAGGCTTTGTCATCGAAGTACTTATTCTTGGTCAGCTGCGCAAGATTCCGCACGCGAATCCCGCGCATGGTGTCAAGGATGCGCTGGCGGCGGGCCTTAGTATTCTTCCGCTCCGCCGCATCGACGAGGCAATCAAGGTAGTGCGCCTGCCACCAGTAGTGCCAGTGCACGAGGAGCTTTTCTTTCGTGGTGGGCGGCCAGCTGACGATGGCGAGGTTGGTTCGCGGCAGGCCCCATACGGAATGCGCATGGCGCTCATCAATGGCGGTTTCCGCGAGTTCGGCGCGGTGGGCCCACTTTTCTTCCACGATTTCTTTATCACTCCAGTAGCAAGGTTTATTACAGTTAGTGTAACGGTCTCTTACCAGGAATTGTGCAGATCGGCGTGCTGCCGGATCCAGGTATGCATGGCGATGCCCGCGGCCACACCAGCGTTGATGGACCGCGTGGAGCCAAATTGCGCGATGGAGCAGGTCATGAGGGCGGCGTCTTGCGCGGCGGCGCTTACTCCGGGGCCTTCTTGCCCGAATAGCAGCAGGCTGCGTTCCGGTAGTTCGGCGGTTTCGAGGGGCACGCAACCGGGGGTGTTATCAATGGCCACGACCGTGAGGTTTTCCTCGGCTGCCCAGGCAATGAGCTTATCGACGCTCTCATGGTGCCGCAGATGCTGATACCTATCTGTCACCATGGCGCCGCGGCGGTTCCACCGGCGCCGCCCCACAATGTGGACGGTATCGACGGCAAAGGCGTTGGCGGTGCGCACGACGGTGCCGATATTGGCATCATTTTCAAAGTTCTCGATGGCGATATGCAGGCTATGCCGACGCTTATCGATGTCCCCCTTAATCGCCTCCCTCCGCCAATACCGGTACGCGTCGACGACATTGCGCCGGTCGCCCTCGCGCAGGAGCTCCGGATCGTATTTTTCTGCATCCGGCCCTTGCGGCCAGGGCCCTTCCCAGGGCCCCACGCCGTGGCGGCCCTCATTCCATTCGGTCGGCCCCTTCGCCTCCTCGGGCTGTTCTTGCTGCTCTCGCTGCGCAGCACTCTCTCCCTGCCCAACCTGCGCAGTATTCTCATCGCGCGCAGTCTGTTCTGCCGACTCGGTACGCACAGCCTCACCTGCTGGTTCGGCCTGCCCGGCGGGCACCTCCTGGCGTGCCTGGTCCACCTCGTTACGCGAGTCCAAGATCATCCAAGCCAAGCAGGGAACGGTATTCAAGGCCCTCGGCCGAGATGACGTCCTCGGCGCCGGTAGCGCGGTCAACGACGGTAGCCACACCGACCACCTCTGCTCCAGCCTCGCGCAATGCGGCGACTGCCGTAAGCGGCGAGTTGCCGGTCGTGGTGGTGTCCTCGACCACCAGTACCTTCTTTCCGGTCACATCCGCGCCCTCGATGCGGCGCTGCATGCCGTGCTTTTTAGCTTCCTTGCGCACGACGAAGGCATCGATATCGCGGCCCTCGGCATGCATGATGGAGGTCGCTACCGGATCCGCGCCGAGGGTTAGTCCTCCGACGGCCGCAAAATCCCAATCCGCGGTGAGCTCGCGAAGCAAGGACCCGATGAGGCGGGAAGCTTCGTGATGCAAGGTCGCACGGCGTAAATCAACGTAGTAATCGGCCTCTTTGCCCGAGGACAAAGTCACCTTGCCGTGCACAACGGCAAGCTCCTTGACCAGGTCCGCGAGACGCTTCTTCTTGTCTTCTTGCAGGTGCACTTCAGTCATCACATTGCTCCTTCTTTAGAGATTTTCGGCACATGAGGAAAGTCCTGGCTATGTGGGCCAACGCAACATTCTAGGCTACTCCCCCTGCTGCGACCCGGAATCGTTACGGCGGTCTTTATCCTCTTTCTCCCGTGCAGCGGCCGGGCCACTGGCATCTTGGGAGGCGGATTCAAGGCTGTCGCCAGAAGCATCACCCGAAGCGTCGCCGAAGATGGAAGCCTCCCCGAATTGCTGGCGCGGCAGGCGGGCGGTTCCCGAGTCGGGGGTGGGGCGTTCATTGCCATCGGCAATGGCATCGACCTCGTCCGCCCCAATCGCCGTGTGCTCAACCGGGCCGCGGGTCTCGGAGTACGTGCGCGAGGGCATATCCAACGGTTCCTCCGGCCGTTGAATGACCGGCCGGGAAAACTCCGGCTGCCCCGCCGCCTCTGTTCCACCCACCGCATCGACCACAGGTGCCGCGGGAATTTCCCTGGATGGATCCAAGTCCTCAAGGTGAATGGTATGCACGGAGGAGGAACGGGGTGGGAGGACGCGGGAAGCATCGGCAAGTAAAGCCAGGGGCGGGAGCATTGCCTCCCAATCCGCGATGCGCGAATGCTTGGTGGTTTGTGCCAAAACCCACTCGGTCTCCAGCCACAGCGCCGACACCACCTCCGGCATGCGCTGCAACGCGATACGCACGCGCTCGTCCACCATCCGCTCCGTCACGCCGCGATCGGAAGAATATACATCGAAACCTCCGATGCTCATGGCCATCAACAGGTCCTCGGACATCTCGGCCTCCTGGCTGCCGAAACGCTGGAAATCAATGACCACATCCGATGCCGCTCCCGTCCGCATCGCCATCACGTTGACGCCGTCGATATCCATCAGCAGCATTTCGTGGCCATACACGTTGCCGGCAACGATGTCTTTCGGCGCGGCGCCAGAGGAGGCCACTCCCCTTGTCCATTCATCGACAAGGTACTGGTCCGACTTCATGTACTCAAAGCCCCGGGTTTCGGCCCAGCTCTTGCGCTCCCGACGAATAGTGCCAGGGATAAGCGGCCGCGGCCGCCCTACCGCCTTGGGCTTCGCGCGACCTTCCGGTTGCTCTTCAGCCCTTTGTTGGCTTGCCTCTTCGGGGGAGGCATCCGCACCCGATTCCGTTTCTGCGCCAGCTTCCGGCGTCTTTTCAGTGTTGCCTGCGGCGTGAGCACGGCCAGCACTGCCAGTATTACTGGTACTGCCGGCGTTATCGGAACTGCTGGCGCTGTCGGAGCCGGTTGCATTGGCGTCATTGGTGCCGGAGGTAGAGGCGGTGGCGTTGGCGGCAGTGGCAGCAGTGGCAACAGCGGCGGCGCTGCCTTTTACAACGTCATTGTCAGAAAGAGCCTCGGTCTCGCTGGCGCGGGTTTCGGCTCTGCCTCTATCGTCGTTGGCTTTGTCTTTGCTGATCTTGTCGTCGCCGCTGCGGTCTGAATCGTCTGCAATGCGATGGTGACGGCCTGAAGAGCTAGCGGTGGAAGAATCGGATTCAACATCGGGAGACGGTGAGTACTTCGCCGCGAAACCGGGGTGGGCCTCAGTACCGCCTTCGCTCTCAGGATCTGTAACTGTTTCGGGGCTTGCGTGGGAAGGCGCATCCTGGTCTTTCCTGGTGTCCCAGTCTTCCGGGTTGTGCTGAGGCTTACCACTTGGGGATTGTTCTGCCACCGAGTTTTCGGAATCACCTGCAGCGGCATCGTGCCGCTGGATATCTGTCCCCAGCTGGGATGCGGTATCGCGCTGGATATCGGCTGCGCGCTGCGTGCGATCGTAGTACAGCAAGAAGCCACCGGCGATGCCGAGCACGAGTGCGAAAATCAGGAGTAAAGAAGCCATCATCTCCCGATAATAATAGGTACCGGCACCCCACGGTGCCGGTACCAGTCGGAGTCGGAGCGATTAATTGGAATTAATCGTCAACCGAAGTCCTATCCCCGCGTTCCACCGGGTTAGTCGGGTCTGCGGACCACTGCGACCAGCCACCGATGTAGTGGCGCAGGCCGGTAAATCCAGCGTCCTCCATCGCTGCGAGTGCCAGCGCGGAGTGGTTGCCCGAACCGGAATAGATGATTGCGTCCTTGGTGTTTTCCTGGGTCAATCCGGCCGCGGCCAACACCTCACGGATTTCATCCGGCGACTTCAACGTGCGCACCCCATCGTTGTGGAAAAGGCGCTCGGGTACATTGACCGCACCGGGGATGTGGCCCGCCTTCAAATCTAGGTTCTCGCGGCGGCCGGCAAAGCGGTTGCTGGAGCGCGTATCAATGAGGACGCCATCATGCTTGCGGACGTCATCAATCGTGGCGGTAGGCAGCTGGCCGGGAGTGACCTCGAACGTCGAGCCGACCGCGATATTGCCCGGACCCGTGAGAGTCTCGTAACCGTGCGCGAGCCAGTTTTCCAGACCGCCATCGAGGATGCGCACATCGGTCAGGCCTGCCCACCGCAGCGTCCACCACGCGCGGCCGGCAAAAAGCCCGCGGCCCTCGTCATAGACCACCACGGGGCGGTCTTCCTGCAGGCCCCAAGAACGGATCCAGGACTGCAACTTATCTTCGTCCGGAAGCGGGTTGCGGCCATTGCGCGAGCCGGGAAGGCCGACGAAGGCCGCGCCGGTATCGCCAAAAAGCGCGGTGGGAATGTGCTGAGAAGCAAAGTCAATGAAGCTCTGGCCCGTCTTGGGCTGCCAGTGGGTGCCGAGGAGGGTGAAACGATCGCCGTGGTAGATGGATTCTTTGAGTTCCTGCGGGGAAACTAAAATGCTCATGCCTTCCAGTCTAAAGGCATGAGCATTATTTTTCGCCCGGTAATTTAGCGAGCAGAAATATCCAGCTCCGCGCCGCCATCGGCGACGTCGACGTGGACGGTATCGCCATCGGCAATATCACCGGCCAAAAGCTTCTTCGCTAGCTTGTCACCGATAGCCTGCTGGATGGTCCGGCGCAGCGGGCGGGCGCCGTAGGCGGGGTCATAGCCGCGGTCGGCCAACCAGGACTTGGCGGAATCGGATACCTGCAGCGTCAGGCGGCGGGCCTCCAGGCGCTCGGTGAGACCGCGCAGCTGGATGTCCACGATGCCGCGCAGCAGCTCCTCCGACAACGGCTCGAACATAACCACATCATCAAGACGGTTGATGAACTCGGGCTTGAAGGCCTTCTTCACGGCCTCCATGGTCTCGTCCTTCGTACCGCCGGCGCCCAGGTTGGACGTCAGAATGATGACGGTATTGCGGAAGTCGACGGTGCGACCTTGGCCATCGGTAAGCCGCCCCTCATCCAGGACTTGGAGGAGGACGTCGAAGACGTCGGGGTGGGCCTTTTCCACTTCGTCGAAAAGCACGAGCGTATAAGGCCGACGCCGCACGGCCTCGGTGAGCTGGCCACCGGCTTCGTGGCCGACGTATCCCGGAGGGGCACCGACGAGCCGGGAGACGGAGTGCTTCTCGCCGTATTCGGACATATCGATGCGCACCATGGCGGATTCATCGTCGAAGAGGAAGTCCGCCAGTGCCTTGGCCAGCTCCGTCTTACCCACGCCGGTAGGGCCGAGGAAGAGGAAGGAGCCGGTCGGGCGGTTAGGATCCGCCACTCCCGCGCGGGAGCGACGCACGGCATCGGAGACGGCAGTCACGGCCTCGCGCTGGCCGACGACCCGCTCGCCCAATACCGATTCCATATTCAGCAGCTTCTCGGTCTCACCCTGCAGCATCTTGCCGGCGGGGATGCCGGTCCACGCGGAGACGACCTCCGCGATAGTGTCCGGGCTAACCTCCTCATCCAGCATGGTATTGCGCTGGGCGGCGGCCTTTTCTTCGGCTGCGGCCAGGTCCTTTTCTAGCGGTGGGATCTTGCCGTAGTTTATCTCGGAGGCTAGGGCGAGATCGCCGTCGCGCTCGGCAATTTCTGCTTGGCGGCGGAGATCGTCGAGTTCCTCCTTAATATCCTGCACGTTATCAATGGCCTTCTTCTCGTTGGCCCAGCGCGCCTTGAGCTCGCCCAGTTTTTCGCGCTGGTCCGCGAGCTCGCCTTGCAGGGCGGCCAGGCGGTCTTGCGAGGCGGCGTCGGATTCCTTTTTGAGGGCGAGCTCTTCGATCTCCATGCGGCGAACGATGCGCTCGAGCTCATCGATTTCCTGCGGCGAGGAGTCGATTTCCATGCGCAGGCGGGAGCCGGCTTCATCGACTAGGTCGATGGCCTTGTCCGGCAGGAAGCGGTTGGTGATGTAGCGGTTCGATAGCTCCGCTGCCGAAACCAAGGCCGAGTCCATGATGCGCACGCCGTGGTGCACCTCGTAGCGCTCCTTGAGCCCGCGCAGGATACCGATGGTGTCTTCCACGGACGGCTCTGCGGCATAGACCTGCTGGAAACGTCGCTCGAGGGCGGCGTCCTTTTCGATGTACTTGCGGTACTCATCCAGCGTGGTTGCACCAACGAGGCGCAGCTCACCGCGGGCCAGCATGGGCTTGATCATGTTGCCAGCGTCCATGGAGCCTTCGCCGGTAGCGCCGGCGCCGACGATGGTGTGCAGCTCATCGATGAAGGTGATGATTTCGCCCTCAGACTGCTTAATCTCATCCAGCACAGCCTTGAGGCGCTCCTCGAACTCGCCGCGGAACTTGGCGCCGGCGACCATGGAACCGAGATCCAGGCTGATAAGCGTCTTGCCCTTCAGGGACTCAGGGACGTCGCCAGCCACGATGCGGCGGGCTAGGCCCTCTACGATGGCAGTCTTGCCGACGCCCGGCTCACCAATCAACACCGGATTGTTCTTCGTCCTGCGCGAAAGCACCTGGACGACGCGCCGGATTTCCTGATCGCGCCCGATGACCGGGTCGATCTTTCCCTCGCGCGCCCGCGCGGTGAGGTCGGTGGCGTACTTTTCCAGGGCCTGGAACTGGTCCTCCGGATTCTCCGAGGTCACCTTGGCGGCCCCACGCACGGAGGGGAAGGCGCCCTTGATGGCGTCGTAGGTTGCGCCGCGGCCGGTCAGTAACTCGGCAGCGTCGGTCTTCGAACCGGCGATGGCGGCGAGGAGGACTTCGGTGGACACGAACTCATCGCCAAGCTCGCCCGCCAATTCCTGCGACTTGGTCAGTACGTTTAAGCCATCCCGGTTGAATTGCGGGTTGGACATATTGGCGCCCTCGGCGCTGGGATAAGAGTTAACCAGCTCGCGCGCTTCTTTCAGCACGGTATCCGGGTCAACGCCGGTGGCCTTGAGCACCGGCGCGGCGATGCCGCCTTCCTGTCCAAGGATGGCAGCCAGCAGGTGCGCCGGCCGAATATCTGGGTTGCCATTCGCGGACGCGGTCTGCAGGGCTTCCTGCAGCGCTTCTTGTGTCTTGGTGGTGGGGTTAAAAGAACTCATGTGTACGTTTCTCCTTCTAAGATTTATTCATCCATTTTAAGGATTCACTTGGTATAACGCACATAAAGTTGAGCCTATTCCACTCAACCCAAAATTTTTTGAGTCCACCCGGCTCAACTTCCCACGCTATGCTCATCAGCTCTGCCGCAATGCCGCAACAGCCCTACCCAAGTCCTGTCGGCATAGGAGTGAGCACGCCGCGCTGTCACAACAGCCCTACCGAAGTCCGGCCGGCCTAGGAGTGGGGGTGCACGGTGCAATCGAGGTGGGGGTTAAGGGGGCATCGGCAAGCAAGCGAATTGGCGGCACAACAAAGCCGGGCCGCCACACCAAAAATGTGGGAGCCCGGCTTGCGCAGAGTAGATATGTGAGGGCTAGGTTTCTTGTTTCTGACCCACGTGGCCGATGCCCTCTTTGAAAATCGTGCCGCGCGGCGGGAGCAAGCCCATGAATTTGAACGTCAGGTACACGCCGATGGAAATGGCCAGCGAAACGGCACCGAACGCGCCGGTAAACCCGTACATCACCGCCATTGGTGCAATGATGGTCCACGAAATCTCGAACGGGCCGAAGCCGATGTAGGCCATGCCGTATTCGGACAGCGTGCCGGACTTCAGCTTCGGGTCAACGATCTTGAGCACGGCAATGCCGGTAGCCACGGTGGCCGTCGCCCAGCCCCAGCCGAAGATGCCGCGCTCGATCCAGCGCTCGCCAAAGAACTCGGCGGGGAACCACATCAAGAAGAAGGTACAGAAGATGGTGCCCAGAATGAACAGAACAAGCAGCGCCTGCCAGTAGGAAGCGATAGCGGCAGGAACGATGGCGGCCACGCCGAAGGCGATGAGGTAATCGGTAGCGGCACCGGAGATGGAGGATACGGAATCCTTATCCAGGTAATCCTCGGCGCCGACGAAGTGCATGATGGCGCGGAAGATGAGGCCGATAACCATGGACATCGCAAAGAGCGGGATGGAAACATTTTCCCAAATGCTGGAAATACCCTTATTGACGCCGTACGCCGCCATGACTGTGAGGATGATGAAGCCGAAGTGCAGCGCGAGCGGCTCGATGGAAGAGGGGTTGGTGGTCGCGCGGCCGAGGGAGGGACGCTCATCCAGGTTCTTGATGTAGCCGCGGCGAATCTCTTCCGGCAGCTTCTTGGGCACGTAGGATACCTTGCCCTTGCGGATGCCCCAGTTACCAGCGATGACGCCACCGATAATCGCGGCCAGCGTGCCGACGGTCGCGGAAGTAAAGCCCAGGGACGCTGCCGCCTCGGCGCCGACGCCCTCCAGCGCGCCACCCACAGCGGCGGCCGTGCCGAAACCACCGGTAAAGCCAACCGGCAGCATCATGCCGAACCAGTTGGGGGTATCAAAGACTGGGGCGAAGAAGAGCAGGCCGAGCACGATGAACAGGCCCCACTGGCCGGTGAACATCATGGTGGAATAGCCCCACATATTGCGCGCGCCCTTGCCCATGTTGCCGCCGACTTCCATGGAATACGCCATCGAGGCAAAGACCACGGCAATGAGGATAGAGGTGTAGTCGCCGAGGTTATCGGAGAAGTTGATCCAGCCCAGCACGTTGGGCCCGACGAGCAGGCCAAGCAGACCAGCGGTAATGGGGGCAGGCAGCAATAAGTCCTGGAAGATAAACTTCACTTGGTGGCGCAAAATATTGCCGATGACCATGAGTAAGGAAATCCAACCCACGTCCAGCATGAGCGTATAAGCGGAAAAATCTTCCATGGGAATCCTTTCTAGCTGTGCAGTTATGGCAGGTCGCTCACGTGCAGCGAGCGCGCAGATAAAAAGTACATTACATATCATGTAGTGAGCCACAACATACGGCGGATTTTTCACCCCCGCTACAATGGCACGGTGGAGCACTACCTCAGCATTATCATCGGCGCGGGCCAGGCAGGCTTGGCGACAGCCCACCAGCTCACCTCCCGCGGCCTTATCCCCGCCCAAGACTTTTTGCTTATCGATGCCAACCCCGCCCCCGGCGGCGCCTGGCGTCACCGGTGGGATTCCCTGACGCTGGGAAAGGCCCATAACATCGCGAGCCTGCCGGGCATGCCCGCCCCGCTTGCCGATGCCTCCTCCCCCGCCTCCCACGTAGTCGCCGCCTACTACGGCGCCTACGAAGATAAGTTCCAACTGCGGCCCTACCGCCCGGCGCGCGTCCGCAGCGTCCGTGCCCTGCCCGGAGAACCCGGCGCGAGCGGCGCACGCAATCCCCGCGGCGCACGCGGCGCGTTTCTCGTGACGCTGGAGTCCGGCGAGCAGTTTTCCGCGGACACCATCGTCAACGCCACCGGCACGTGGGATAGGCCGTATATCCCTTATATTCCGGGCATCGGCAGTTTTGGCGGGCGCCAACTGCACACCAAGGACTATTCGGCGGCGGAGGACTTTGCGGGGCAGCACGTGTTGGTCGTCGGCGGCGGGCTATCGGCGGTGCAGTTTCTATTGGAACTTGAGGGGCTCGCCCAGACCACTTGGGCCACGCGGCGGGCTCCGGATTTTACGAATACGGAGTTCGATAAGCAGTGGGGTTTGGATGTGGAAAAGAAGGTCCGCGAGCGGGTCTTTCGCGGCAATCCGCCGGCCTCGGTGGTCTCGACCACCGGGATTCCGCCCTGGCAGGAATACCTGGATGCGGTCGAGCGCGGCGTTTTGGTCTCGCGCGGCATGTTCGATGCCATCGATGCGACCGGTGTGCGGTTTGGCGAGTCTGCGACGAGCAGCAGGACTGCGGCGAGCGATGACTCTGCGGCGCACCGTGAGACGGTGGCGGACGGCGACACTGCTGTGAGCGGTGGGGTGGTGGGGGCATCGGAAAGCAGGGCGGCATGGCGGCCGTATCCGGCGGGCACGCACGTGGCGGTGGACGTCATCTTTTGGAATACCGGTTTCCGGCCGGTGCTGGACCACCTGGCGCCGTTGCGTTTGCGCTCGCGCAAGGGCGGGATTGTCATGCGCAACGAGGTCTTGCCTGTCGCGAACCCACGGGTGTTCCTCGCCGGATACGGGTCGACTGCCTCGACGGTGGGGGCGACGCGCGCGGGGCGCTTGGCGGCGCGCGGGGTTATCAAGGTGCTGGGTCTGTAGCCCCGGGGCCAAAATGCGCGCGCTAAAAGGCAGGCAAGCACACTAGGATGGGAAACCATGTGGGAATTGGGCGAGCACTTCCGGAAGTATGCAGACGACTACCGTAATGCGGTGCATGAGCAGTTTTTCCTCATGGTGCCGGAAGCGCGGCAGGTCTTTTCCCTTTCTATGCAGGACACCCACCGGTCCATGGTGCATGCATTGGCGTGGGTGATTGAACACGCAGAGCCCAGCAGCGCCGGTGCGAAGGCAGGGTCCGGGGTTGGGGCTGCGCTGCCCGAGGCCGTCCGGGAGAAGATCGCGCAGCTCGGCCGCGATCACCGCAGGCACGGCTTCCCGGCCGAGGTCTATGCGCGGTTCGAGAAGGCGCTCATCAAAGGCCTGCGGGTGTTGGCGCTGACGCGGTACCAATACGACTTCGCCTGCGCCGTCATCCACCAGGTCTGCGAGGAGATGGCCAGTGCGGCGCGCGAGGCGGACTTGGCTGGGGAGGCGCCGGCGTATTCGGGGCAGGTGGTCGCGGTGGATCGGCCGACGCGCGAAACCGCGGTCATTCGCGTCGAGGCAGGAATGCCCGCAGCCTTCGAGCCGGGGCAGTATTTCCCCGTTACCACCCAGTACCTTCCCGGTCAGTGGCGGATGCTCACCCCCGCGCAGCCAAGCGATGCCACCGGCCAGCTGGTCTTCCACGTCGCCGCGGTGGGCGAGGCCTCGCGGTCGCTTGCGCATACCAAGCCGGGCGATTGGTGGACGTTGGGCCGGCCCACCGGGTCCATCTGGCAGGACCTGCGCGAGCTGCGCGGGGGCAGGTTGGTCATCGTGGCCTATGGCACGGGCTGGGCAGCGGCGCGGTGCTTGGCGCTGGCGGCGCGCCAGGCCGCGGATGCGGGCGAGGAGGGCCTCGCGAAGAACCTGTCCCTGCAGATTTTTGCCGTTGCGAATAGCCCCGGCGCGCACTATGACACGCATTTCCAGCAGAACCTTGCGGCCCTCTACCCCGATCTCAGCCTGCGCCGCATCGTTCGGCAAGAAAACGACCCATGGTTGCTGGGGGCACGGCCGCTTGCCGATGCCGCCACCCTCACCCTCTCCCCCGACCCGACCGATGTAGTAGTCAACGAGGCCGAGTTATCCACAGGCGCGTCCACCCACTTCGCCCTCTTCGGCAGCGCCGAGGAAGTGGCGGAAGCGAGGAAGGGGTTGGAGAAAAGGGGCATCGGTAAGCAGTGGATCTTAAGCCACAGCTGGGGCCGCGACCGGGAATGGCTGCCGGAGGATTATGCGGCGCAGTCTTAGTCGTTAAGCTCTAGCACCGGCAGGGAGCGGCGCGTCTTCGCTACTTCTTGCGGGTCGATGTCGGCGTAGAGGATTTCGTCTTCGTAGCCGGCCTCGGCCACGCGCACGCCGTTGGGATCGACGATGGTGGAGTGCCCGATGCCGGTCGGGCCCGAGGGCGATCCGGCCTCAGCGTTGCCGCCTGGGCGGGATTGGCCCGCGGCGAGGATATAGCTGGTGGAATCCAGCGCCCGCGCGGCCGTGAGCAGGCGCCACTGCTCCAGCTTGCCGGGGCCATCTGCCCAGCTGGTGGGGACAACGATGAGCTGCGCGCCCTCGCGCGCCAAGTCCTTGAACTGCTCTGGGAAACGGATATCGTAGCAGACCACGACGCCGACGGTAAGGTCATCGACGTCAAAGGTCACCAGGGACTCCCCGGGCTGCACCGTATCGGATTCGCGGTAGTCAAAGGCATCGTAGGTGTGGATTTTCTCGTAGCCACCCAGCACGCCAGGGCCCGCGACGAGCGCGGTATTGGATACGCGGTTGATGGTCTTATCCTCGCGCTCGATGGTATCGGCTGGGCAGAACATGCCGACGACGACGGTGACCTCCAATTCCTCCGCCGCTTCCTGAATCGCGGTGGCGAACGGGCCTTCGAGGTTCTGCGCCTGCTCATCTAGGCGTCCCGAGCGGAAGTTCTGCGAGGTGGCCTCGGGCAGCACGATAAGGCGCGCGCCCGCCGCCGCGGCCTCGCGGATTTTATCCAGGGCGAGTTCTTGGTTTTCCTCGATGCTGCCGGTGGAGGTCAATTGCACTGCTGCTACTTTCATAAATCCCAACTTAGTGCAGCGTCACCTAGTTATCCACAGGTTGGCGGTTTTGCCCTCGCGGCTACAGCCCGCAGCGGCCACGCTTAAAGGCATGAGTTATGTAGATATTCCTGAACACCTTCCCGCACATGTACGCACCTTGAGGGCGCGGCCGGCGGCGGCGTTACCGGAGGCACACTTAAGCGTAGCCTCCCGGACGTCTGCCACCCTCCAGCGCGCGGTGGCGCAGTGGTCCGAGACGCAGCAACTTAGCGATGCCACCGTTTCCCAGCACCTGCGCAGCCTCCACTCCTTCCTAGACCGCAGCAGCGCGCTCGATTCCTCACTGGCTGCGAACTTGGGGAGGGCGCGATGAATTTATCCACTGCCCTGCGCCACAGCGCTGCGCAGCTTACTGCGGATCGCTCTGGACTGCAGAATCACTATGTGGACTCGCACCACGATTGGCGGTCGCTATCGCTGGGTGGACCCGCGGGCGTGGCGGCGCGCTCCAGTTTGGCGGAGGCCACCGAGTGGCTGAGTAGCCCGCTTGGGGAAATGGACCGAGTCATTGAAGTACTCGACCGGCATGCGGACCTGCAGGCCTGGCGCGAGGGAGTGGAGGCGCAGATTATTTCCTTTTTGGGCAAGGTCGATGAGTTTTCTGACCCCGCCGCGCTGGCTGGTGGCGTGCTGCTGCGGGAGGTTCGTGCGCTTGGCGATGCCCTCGATTGGCTCTGCGCCCAAGAAATCGACGCCCTCTGCACGCCCGCCGGGGTGGAACCACCGCAGCGGCTCGAGGATTTTGCCGATCTCCCCCTCGATACCATCCACGAGATCAACCTCGCCCAAGCCAGCGACCGCGTGGCGCAGCTGGCCGCGGATAACCCCGATATGCGCATCGTCGAAACCAGCCCCGGCCGGCTGGTGGCGCTGCTGGATCCGGAGGGTTTTCGCACGGAACCAGCGTCTGTGACCACGTTCGTTGAAGGCGTGCATTCCTCCGACCCCACCACCTGGCAGCGCGCCGTGGACCGCGGCCGCAATATTGCCACCGCAAGCGGTGGGCCGGCCGCCGTGTGGTTGGGCTACCAGGCCCCGTCGAGCTTGCCGCGCGCCGTGCACGCCGATCCCGCGCGTGCGGCGGGGCAGGAGCTGGCGCGGTTTCAGCGGGGCATCGGCAAGCGGTATCCGGGCGCAAAACGAACGGTGGTGGGCTATTCCTATGGCTCCGTCGTGACCGGATACGCGGCGCGCGAGAAGGAAATCGCCTCCGATATTGTGCTGGTGGGAAGCCCCGGCACGAGCGCCCAGCATGCCCGCGAACTGCACGGCACCGTGTGGGCGGCAACCAATGACAATGACCCCATCGCTATCGCGACGGGGCCACTGAGCGGGATCCACGGCCCGGATCCCACCGTCCAGTCCTTCGGTGCCGCTCCCCTCCCCGGCGCGGATGGCCTGCCCGGGGATCACGGGTCTTATTGGGAGGACCCGCAGTTCCTGCGCGGGCTAGGCACGGTGGCCGCCGGGGAATCGAAGCCGGATTAACGCGGGCTGTGGGGGCGCCGGTTGTGGGAACGCCAGTTGGGGCTTAGAACAGGCCTGCGGGGGCGTCGGAGTACGAGACCAGCATGTTCTTGGTTTCCTGGTAGTGGCCGAGCATCATCAAGTGATTCTCGCGGCCCAAGCCGGATTCCTTGTAGCCGCCGAAGGCGCTGTGTGCCGGGTAGTCGTGGTAGTGGTTGACCCACACGCGGCCGGCCTGAATATCGCGCCCGGCGCGGTAGCAGATGTTTTGCTGGCGCGACCATACACCGGCGCCCAAGCCGAAGTTGGTGGTATTTGCGATCTCGATGGCCTCGTCGTAGTCCTTGAACGTCGCCACAGAGAGCACCGGCCCGAAGATTTCCTCCTGGAAGATGCGCATCTCGTTGCTGCCCTTAAATACCGTGGGCTCGATGTAGTAGCCGTTTTCGAGGCCCTCGACCTTGTTCACATGGCCGCCGGTAAGCGTTTCCGCGCCTTCTTCTGGGCCGATCTTGAGGTACTCGGTGATCTTGTCCATCTGCTCTTGGGAGGCTTGGGCGCCCATCATGGTTTCGGTATCCAACGGGTGGCCGATCTTGATCTTCTTGACGCGTTCGATGGCGAGCTCCAAGAACTTATCGGCAATATCCTCATGGACCAAGGCGCGCGATGGGCAGGTGCAGACCTCGCCCTGGTTGAGCGCGAACATGACGAATCCTTCGACGCACTTTTCCAGGTAGGAGTCATCTTCATCCATGATGTCCTTGAAGAAGATGGACGGCGACTTACCGCCGAGCTCCAGGGTGACCGGGATGACCTTGTCTGCGGCGGCCTTATTGATGAGCTTGCCCACTGGGGTGGAGCCGGTGAACGCGATTTTGGCGATGCGGTCTGAACCCGACAGTGCCGCACCGGCTTCCTCACCCACGCCGTTGACGATATTGAGTACGCCATCTGGGAAGAGATCACCGATGATATCCATGAGCAACAAAATGGATGCCGGCGTTTGCTCCGCAGGCTTGAGCACGATGCAGTTACCAGCGGCTAGGGCCGGTGCGATCTTCCAAGAAGCCATGAGCAGCGGGAAGTTCCACGGGATGATTTGGCCAACCACGCCGAGCGGCTCGTGGAAGTGGTAGGCCACGGTGTCTTCGCTGATCTGAGACAGGCGGCCCTCTTGCGCGCGGATGGCGCCCGCGAAGTAGCGGAAGTGGTCAACGGCCAGTGGGATATCGGCGGCCAAGGTCTCGCGGACGGCCTTGCCGTTTTCCCAGGTTTCCGCGACGGCTATCTTTTCGAGGTTCTCTTCAATCCGGTCCGCGATGCGGTGCAACAAGAGTGCGCGCTCTGCTGGAGTTGTCTTGCCAAAGGTTGCAAACGCCTTTTCCGCGGCATCGATGGCCGCATTGATATCGGCTTCCTTGCCGCGGGCCACCTGACAAAATACTTCACCGGTCACGGGGCTGATGTTGTCCATATATTCGCCATCGACTGGCGGTACCCACTTGCCGCCGATGTAGTTGTCATAGCGGTCGCGGTAGTTGACGATGGCCCCTTCGGTTCCGGGTGCTGCGTACAAAGTCATGATGGTGGTGTCCTCTCGTGCAGAAATTTCGACTGTGGAGTTTGCCGTGTATGGCGCGTGCCACTACAGGTGTTCTACTGTGTTGTACCTCACCTGCTTTCCCGTCACAGTAATGCACTTTTTTGCATTTCGCACTAAATAGGGGTGGGAAATTAACATTTCTTCACAGCCCAAAGTCTGGTTGTGCGGGTGTACCAGTGTCCGGGTGAGGGTGCAGCGGCCTGCGAAAGGGCCAGGAACGGTAGGGGCCGATGGATCCCGAGAGGTCACCGCGTGTGAACCGAGAGAGCGAGGGACTCTTGGGCAGCAATAAACCCTCCATACCCGTGCGGGCGCTAGGCCGCGGCAAAGGTTTGGAGGGTTTAAATTGAGGTTTCTCGTCCGCAGGACGAATTAGGCGGTTTAGCTGGTTTAGCCGCTGCCGTTTCGGCGGTTGCGCTTGCGATCGCGCGCGGTGCGCGGGCTCCACATCACTACGGAGGTAGACCGCGGAACGTGGACGAGCTCACCGCTGCGTTGGGAACGCCCCGGGACCTGCGAGCCTTGCGGACCTTGCGCGCCGCGGGTGTGCTGCCCCTGTGCTTGGGGGTGTTGTGCCCCCGAACGCTGCCCGGCAGCAAGCTGATCGCGGAGGGCACGGACTTCATCGGCAAGCGCATCGCGCTCGGCCTCGAGCTGGTCGCGTTCTTCGGTTAGCTCGATGATGGATTTGATGCCGGCGAGATTGACTCCATCGTCTTGCGACAGCGCCTGAATCTTGCGGAGCAATTCAATATCGCGATCCGAATAACGGCGGCCGCCGCCGCGGGTGCGGGCCGGGGAGACCAAACCCATGCGGTCATAGGTGCGCAGGGTTTGGGCGTGCATCCCGGAAAGCTCGGCAGCCACGGAAATGACGTAAACGGCGGTGCCGGAGCCTTCTGCCTTTCCAGTACTCATTGTGCAATGCACCTCCTGCCTTAATTGCTCTCCGCGCCAGCCCAGCCTGCGCGGGGATTAAAGCCAGAGTCCTTTTCGGCTTGTGCATAGGTGCGCAGGGCGCTGGAGGCCGCTGCATCGAGCTTGGAAGGCACGGTGACCTGCACGCTCACCAAGAGGTCGCCAGCCTTGCCGGCGCGCTTGGCAATGCCACGCCCACGCACGCGCAGGGTACGGCCATCCGGGGTACCGGCGGGAATCTTCACGCGGACCGGGCTGTCCAAGGTGGGAACCGTGATGGTGTCACCAAGGGCGAGCTCGGCAAACGAGACAGGGACGGTGATGTGGATATCGTCGCCGTCGCGGGTAAAGACCTTGTCAGGCTTGACGGTGACCGCAACGAAGAGGTCACCGGCCGGGGTGCCATTCGGTCCGGCCTCGCCTTGGCCAGCGATGCGGACCTTTTGGCCGTCAATGACGCCGGCGGGGATACGGACCGTGATATTCCGGGTGCGGTGCACCGTTCCGGAGCCGTTGCAGTCTGGGCACGGATCTGGGATGCGGCGGCCCGTGCCATCGCAGTCCTTGCACGGGGCGGAAAAACCGAACGCACCGCGGTTTTCCGAGATGTACCCGGAGCCATTGCAGGTACCACATGTTGAGGTCTTGCCGGAGGAAGAACCCGAGCCGTGGCACGTGGTGCACGGCGCGTTACCGCTTAAGGCCAGCGGGATGGTGGTCCCCTTGGCGGCCTCGCGGAAATCGAGGGTTATTTCCGTTTCGACGTCGGCCCCCCGCGACGGTTTAGCTGAGTGGCCAGCACTACCGCTGCGGTTGAAAACGCTACCGAAGATATCCCCAAAACCGCCGCCTTGAGACGATCCTCCAGTGGCTCCTCCGAAGAGGTCCGAGAGGTCGAAGTCTTGCGCACCTTGTCCACCCATGTTCGTGGATCGAAACCCGCCGGGAAAGCCGGCGCCTCCGTTCCGTCCGAAGCCACCGCCGTTGCGCAGCATGGCCTTGAACTGGTCGTATTCCTTGCGTTCGGAGGCATCGGAAAGCACATCGTATGCTTCCGCAACCCGCTTGAACCGGTCCGCTGCCGCGGGATCATCGGGGTGGGTATCGGGGTGGTTTTCGCGGGCAAGCTTGCGGTACGCGCGCTTGATCTCGCTTTGGTCTGCGGACGAGGAGACCCCCAGATCCGCATAATAATCTTTGTCTGCCCATTCGGGTTTAGCGCTCACTGGGCATCTCCTCCTTTCAAGAAGAATCGGTTGTAGTTAGTAAAAAGGGCGCCAGGGGAAGTTGAACCAGTCAGTTCCCAAGGCGCCCATTTCCCGGATTAATCGGCTTGTTCGGTGCCTTCCGAACTGCCGGAATCCTCACCGGGGTCCGCGATGATAACCAGCGCGTTGCGCACCAGCCTCTCACCTACGCGGTAGCCCTGGCGCAGCACGGTGCCAAGCACCTGCTCATCGCCGGAGGATAAATCCTGCACGGCCTCGTGCATCTCTGGGTCGAAGGGTTCACCCTCTTCACCAAAGGCGGTGAGGTTGTGCTGCTCTAGGCCCTTGCGGAGCTTATCCGCAACCGCCTTGAGCGGGCCCTCCAGGTCACCGTGCTGCTTGGCCAAATCGAGGTCATCAAGAACCGGCAGCAAATCACTAATGACCTTTGCCTTCGCGGTCTCGATAACGGATTGGCGGTCACGCTCGGTGCGGCGGCGGTAGTTGGTGTATTCCGCATTTAGACGCTGGAGGTCTTCCGTGCGTTCTGCCAACTGCGCTTCCACATCGTTGGTGGCAGCACCGGTGGAGGTGGGCTCATCGCCCTCCGCCTCGGCTTCGACCTCATCGGCGTTGACATCAGCTAGCGCGTCTTCGAGGTCAGCATCAAGGGTGGGATCCAACTTGGCTTCTTCGGAGGCATCAGCCTGCGCGTCGTTGGCAGCCTGTGCTTCCTCGGCCTTTTCGGCGGCAGCCTCAGCGCGGTCAGCCGAGGTAGCCTCCGGATCCGTGTTTTCCGGGTCGCCTGGGTTTTGCGGCATTCCGCTGTCCTGAGTCATTACTTGTCGCCATCCTTGTTGTCGTCGGAGTTCTGCTCGTCTTCGTCCACAACTTCAGCGTCGACCACATTGGGGTCGCCCTGTGCAGCGCCGGCGTCAGCAGCACCCTCAGCGCCGCCCTCTGCAGCCTGGGCCTCGTAGATCTGCTTGCCCATCTCCTGGGATTCGGTGGACAGCTTCTCTACTGCGGACTTGATGGCATCGAGGTCATCGCCCTTCAGCGCCTCGTCCACGGCGTCAGCAGCCTCGGTGACCTTGGCCTTGGTGTCCTCAGAGACCTTGTCCTCATTGTCCTCCAAGAACTTGCGGGTCTGGTAGGAGGTGGACTCTGCGTTATTGCGCAGTTCCTGCTCCTCGCGACGCTTCTTGTCTTCCTCAGCGTGCTGCTCGGCATCCTTGACCATGCGGTCGATCTCTTCCTGGGAAAGGCCAGAGCCTTCCTGGATCTTGATGGTGTTTTCCTTGCCGGTGCCCTTGTCCTTGGCGGTCACGTGGACGATGCCGTTGGCGTCGATGTCGAAGGTGACCTCAATCTGGGGCACGCCGCGAGGTGCCGGTGCGATGCCGCCGAGCTCGAAGGAACCAAGCAGCTTATTGGCGGTAGCCATCTCGCGCTCACCCTGGAAGACCTGGATCTGCACGGAAGGCTGGTTGTCTTCTGCGGTCGTGAAGGTCTCGGACTTCTTGGTCGGGATGGTGGTGTTGCGCTCGATGAGCTTGGTCATCACGCCGCCCTTGGTTTCAATGCCGAGGGAGAGCGGGGTGACATCGAGAAGCAGCACGTCCTTAACCTCACCGCGCAGCACACCTGCCTGGAGGGCAGCACCCACTGCAACGACCTCGTCCGGGTTAACGCCCTTGTTCGGGTCCTTGCTGGTCAGCTCCTTGACCAGGTCAGATACGGCCGGCATACGGGTGGAACCGCCGACCAGCACAACGTGGTCGATATCGCCAACGGAAAGGTCAGCATCCTTGATGACCTGGTTGAACGGAGCCTTGGTGCGGTCCAGCAGATCCTGGGTAATCTTCTGGAACTCAGTGCGGGTCAGGGTCTCGTCCAAGAACAGTGGGTTCTTGTCGGAGTCAACGGTGATGTAAGGCAGGTTGATGTTGGCCTGCTGGGAGGAGGACAGCTCAATCTTGGCCTTCTCTGCAGCCTCGCGCAGACGCTGCACGGCGCGCTTGTCCTTGGTCAGGTCAACGCCCTGGGAGCTCTTGAAGCGGTCAACCAACCAGTCAACGATGCGCTGATCCCAGTCATCGCCGCCCAAGGTGTTGTCACCTGCGGTAGCCATAACCTCAACGACGCCATCGCCGATTTCCAGCAAGGACACGTCGAAGGTGCCGCCGCCCAAGTCGAAGACCAGGATGGTCTGCTCTTGCTCGCCCTTTTCCAGGCCGTATGCAAGTGCGGCCGCGGTGGGCTCGTTGACGATGCGCAGGACGTTCAGGCCGGCAATCTGGCCAGCTTCCTTGGTGGCCTGACGCTGTGCGTCCTCGAAGTATGCAGGGACGGTAATAACGGCGTCCGTAACATCCTCGCCCAAGTAGGACTCTGCATCGCGCTTCAGCTTCATCAGCGTGCGAGCGGAAATCTCCTGGGAGGTGTAGTCCTTGTCATCAATGTTGACGGTCCAGTCAGTACCAATGTGGCGCTTGACGGAGCGGATGGTGCGGTCCACGTTGGTCACAGCCTGGTTCTTGGCGGACTGACCAACCAAGATTTCGCCGTTCTTAGCAAACGCTACAACGGAAGGCGTGGTGCGGGAGCCTTCGGAGTTAGCGATAACGGTGGACTCGCCACCTTCCAATACGGAAACGACGGAGTTCGTCGTACCCAGGTCAATACCTACTGCGCGTCCCATGGTTCATTCTCCTTTTTATCGAGTGCAGTTAATAAAGTTGATTGTCGGTGACTCAACTTCTCGTTGCGTCCGTGCGCTACTCTAACAGAAGTTGCGAACTCGTTCATAAATTCTTGAGCCCGTGTCACTCAATCTTTATAACCGTTAAGGCTCAAATCTTATTCCCACCGACTCAACTCTCCTTAAAAACTATCCCCCTTTTCCCAGTTCTTAGCCTCAAACCCGTGTCCCTCTTCTACATCAAGCGGGAGCGACCCACCTTTTGAAAAACAAACTCTGCCACACCCAAAAGCTACCCAAAGGGTCGTAAAAAGGTGGCCAAAAGTTACCTCACAAAGGGTCCAAAAGAGGCTTGGCAGGCGTATTTAACTCGCACATACTGGAAACCACAGCAGCCACTGATGTGGTTGCTACCCAGAGAGAGATTGATTTGTAGTTTCACTCCGCCAACTCGAAAGGAAACACCGATGCTCGGTACCCTCGTAAACCTCAGCTCCGCCCTCGACTTCGAGGCAATCTTCAAGGCCATCAAGGGCATTGCTGAACTGTCCTCCGAGTCCAACTCCGACTCCGCAGGCCTGTCCTCCGTATTCGAGGGCCTGTCCTCCAAGGACAACGCTGACGCTGCTACCGAAGCCGCAGCTAACGCTTAAGTAAACCTTCGCGTTTACACTCCTTCATGAAGACCGACTAAACCCCCGCACTTTTCCATGCAGGTTTTAAACCTCGCACCGGAAGGTGCGGGGTTTAGTTGTTTTCATTTGCTGGTGGCGGATTCTAAGGATCGTGGAAACACCTGACCTTGATTGGTGGTGTTTGTGGTGTCGAGTCGTTGGGATCCTTCGC
>NZ_JBEHFO010000021.1:0-29714 GCF_040225595.1 Corynebacterium sp. KPL2734
ATGGCCGTAGCCTTTCCCGCCCGCTTCGACAAATACCTATAAACCTAGCCCCACACACAAACAACTTGACACAAGCCGCTGTTGGTCAAGTACTGCCTACTGCAGGCTGGCAACGCTGCCGGACACATTTTGCTAAGAACTTGTCGTCAAAAGTGTCAAAACGCCAGTGGACAACACTATCGGGAATGTTTCACTCCATCTTCCAGCAAGCCGACGCGCAAGCTACCTGGGACCAAGCCCGCCAGGTCGTAGATTTCTGCACGCAGCGTTTCCCCGACGCAGCTGACTACCTGGAAGAATCATTAGATGAGATTCTCGCGTTTACAACCACGCCCAAAGCTGTATGGACGAAGGTATGGTCCAATAATCCAACGGAGCGTTTGAACCGTGAAATCAGGCGGCGTACCGACGTTGTAGGAATCTTTCCCAACCGCGCAGCTGTCATCCGCCTCGTCGGCGCGATACTAGCTGAACAGCATGACGACTGGATTCAGCAGAAACGCTATATGTCACTAGCAAGCTTGGAACACACCCGACGCCTGATAGCTACCAACACCATCCACACCAACGACGCAGCCACCATCGAGGCAGCCTCCTAATGAACCAACATCAACCCCGAGCCGGACCCCAACACCGACCCTGACACTGTCCCCCGATTCACAGATTCAGGAAGGACAGATACACCACTCCACCGGACTTGACCCTTCAAAAGCATCGTTTTTCTTTTTCACATTTGGCCGAGTCCCAATTTATGGGACTTGACCCTTTTGAATCGGAGATTATTCATTGCTTTCCCACTTTATTCGTCTGGTTCAAGCTAACCAGGCTGTGGGCGTGACGTCGGTCTTCTTACCAAAAGCAGAATCATCACCACGCATTCCCAGAAACGAAGACTACCGTTGCAGGTATGAAGATCGTTGCCCGGCTGCTTTCCGTCCCGCTCGCGCTTGTAGCTTTCCTCGCACTATGGCTTGCGGTGGCGCCGTTTACGCCGCATATCCCGTATTGGGGTGCGGGCGCGCTCATCGGCCCCCAATATATCGGGCCGGTGATTCTCTTTTCCTTTATTCTTTTGATCCTGGCGGTACTTGGAAGGATCGCCTCCCGCAGCTTTTACGTGCCAGGCGCGTTCGCGGCGGTTGCCCTCATTGCAGGCATAGCGCTTTTTGGGACGCAGATTCACGCCGCGAAGGAGCAGGGGACCGACGTGGATATTCGCGCCGCGTTGAGCTGGGCTGGTGTGGAAAGCACCGACGAGGGCCCTGATCGCACCGTGGCCTACGATTCCTTCCACGGTGAGGACCTGGACATGGATATTTATAAGCCCAATGATGGCGGCACCCACCCGGTGATGATGTATGTCCACGGCGGCGGCTGGGATCAGATGAACAAGCACTCCCAGGCGTTTAATATGCGTCAGATGGCGCAGCGCGGCTACCTCGTATTATCCATCGATTACACGCTGTCCAGCTGGGATCAGCCCACGTGGAAGGTGGCAGCGGGGCAGGTGGGCTGCGCGATGAATTGGGTCAATGCCCACGCCGCTGACTCTGGCGGCGACCCGGGACGCTTCTTTATGTATGGCGAATCCGCCGGCGGCCAGTTGGTGCTGAATGCGACTGCCGATGCCGCCGCGCACCCCAACCACCTACCTTCCGCCGATTGCCCCGGCACACCGGCCGTTCCCCGCGCCGTGTATGTAGACTCACCGGCCCTCGATGTCCGCCGCATCTATGACTCCGACGATGCCTATGCCGCGCAAGGCTCCCGCGATACCGTGCAGAAATACCTGGGTGGAACGCCTGAGGAGCATCCCGACCGTGCAGATTTTGTTACCTCGGCTACGCACCTTACTTCGGACATGCCACCCATCAAGATTGTCCGTAGCGATAACGATCGCCTCGTTCCGCCGGAAAGCTATGACGATTTTCGCCGCACAGCTCAGGAAAAGAACATCGACCTAAGCGAGTACGTGCGCCCACACGCTGACCACGCATCCGCCCTCAGCTCTCACGGAGTCTGGAACCAGCACTTGCTTCAGGCGATGTCCCAATTCTTCGCCGAGCACGATCCACAAGATTCTTAAGTACCCGAAGACCCTGAAGTTATGCGTGGCTCATTTGGCTGACCTTGAAATGCTCGGAAACGGTTTTGATGGCTCCGAAAGCAGCCCAAGTGACGTGAAGGAGGAGCAGAACCAGTAGGGCGGCGCTGACAGTATCCATCCAGCCTAGGCCCCACGCCAGCGCCGCGGGCTGCGTGGATAGGGTATGAGTGCCAAGGCAGCACGTGCCCACGGGGAAGGTGCTGGCCCACCAGCTGGGGTGATAAGACATTGGGGTGTTACCAAGAGCGGTACCCCAATGCTTGGCGATGGCATAGACCGACAGCGGCACGCCTAAGCTCAGCATCGCTACACCATAGACCATGGCGCGGAAGTGCCACTGGTCACCGGCGAGCAGCTGTGCTGCCGCGGTGGACTGGCCAACCAACCCCAGTGGGATCCAAGCGGTGGCGGCGAAGTTAATGGGAACCTTGGGGAAGGTATGCCAGTAAATAAAGGCGAATATCGGCGTTCCAGTCACCCAAGCCAAGACGAAGCAGAACACGCCGATACCGTGGATGACCGAGCTCCACTCACCTGCGTGCGTTGCCAGCTGTGCCGAGGCAGTGGCGGAAACCATGGGTGCCACCAGTGGCAGCCCCAAGGCAAAGGCGGGATCAGTCGGATGGTTGAAGAAAAGATACTTTAAATACTTTATGCAGGTGATCACGCTGAGGACGGTTCCCACGGCCCAACACGCAGCGTGAATTGACCAGGCATCAAAGATAAGGGAGTATGCGCTGCCCAAGGCGAGGATGCCCATGGAGACCATGCTCCATGCAGGCATGTCGTCGGAGTGAAAACCTGGATTCCGATACTTTATGAATCCCGCCGTGAGCGCCAAGAAGATAAGAGTTGCCACGCCGAGCATGATTTCGGCGGGGAGGCGACCCATGACCGGGTGCAGGTGGGTATCGATGAGGGATGAGGAGATAGCTAGTCCCATGAGCGCTCCCGCCCAGGCAGGTCCTAGCGGCGGAATTTTCATGGCATTCCGAACTTTTAACATTTCAGGTAATGTGCTTCCTCATACTTGTGGGGAGTGTGTAATCCGAACAGGATTCCAATGAATAAATATACTCCCACATGAGATGATGTTAGAGATCGGACCTCTCCCATGCGGTAATGGAAATCGTGCAGAAAGTAGATGGGCTGGATTCTGGCGAAGAGGCTTAGTTACTACTTTTCCTTGAAGCTCTTTATTCCTCTCAGTACACTTACGGTAACGTAACTTAGCTCTGGTGGGAGAAAGAAGTATCGCTGTGGCTCAGATACATGCTGAAGGAACAAAAGAGGCGGGGGAGCATCCCTTGAAAGAAGGCTTGGTGCAGCGCACCTATTGGATGGCGGATCGCGGCGAGCGGCCGCTGACCCGTGGATGGGGTCATGCGCTGGCGGCGTTGCTATCGGTGATCGCCTCTACCGTGCTCATCACGTATGCGTGGATGACGCTGCATTGGTGGCAGGGGCTAGGCGTTACCGTTTATGGCCTAGGCTTGGTGGGGCTTTTTGGCGTCTCGGCGCTGTACCACCGCTATCCGTGGCCTAGCCCCCGAGCGGTGCAATGGTGGCGGCGGGCGGACCACGCCACGATTGCGGTATTCATTGCCGCCACATACACCCCGTTGTGTTTGATTGCGTTATCCCCAGCGCAGGCAGCATGGATGCTCGCCATTGCGTGGGCGGGCGCGATCTTGGGCGTGATTTTGAACCTGGTGTGGATTGAGCACCCACGGTGGCTCGATGTTGTGGTGTACCTAGCGCTGGGCTGGTTGGTGCTGCCGCTACTACCCACGCTGTGGAGCGATGCCGGCGCAGCAGTGGTCTGGCTACTACTGGCCGGCGGCGTGGTTTACTCCGTAGGTGCGCTGGTCTATGGCTTTAAGTGGCCTGGGCGCAATGCGCGCTACTACGGCTATCACGAGCACTTCCACACCGCGACCATCGCGGCGGCAGTGGTGCACCTCGTGGCGGTATGGCAAGTGGTCGTTGGCGCTGCCTAGACCGTAATTGCCGTGTTATTGAACAGGGCGGCATGCGCCAGGATGATCAATCCTTGCCGCAAATCCGTCTGGTTAACGGTCAGCGAGAATCCGGAAAGTCTCCCACCAGTCTTGTTCGATTTCCTTGGCCTGTGGTGTGGCTAAAACTTCATCCACATCCCCGTCGAGGTCAACATTAGGCAAAAGAACTTCTGCTGGTTGTAGCGGAGGTCGCGGGGTGGGCTCGCCGGAGATCATCGCCTGGGAGAACTCTTGGAGGAGCTCGTTCCAGGCAAGGCCATGACTCAAGTCAGAAAGCCGGGTCGATTCAACTCCGCCGTAAAACGCGATGATGCTATCCACTACTGCACGTTCGTATGTGCTGAGATTGTCGGACTGACCACCGGGAACATAGGGCACTGGCCAGGGGTTTTCAGCCCCCGCTACCTGCCAGGTTTGAATGTGCAGCTCACGGGAAACAGGGCCGTGCCGCCACGCTTGAAACTCCGCTTGGAATAATGGTCGGCCCGTCCACGCCAGATGCCAGCCTTGGGAGAAGTAGCACAGCTTGTACAGCTTGAGCTTGTCCACGTTGGGAATGCGCTCAGTTATGTACTGCCCAACGTCAAAAATTTCAGCCATGCTCTCCTCCTTTCAGCGTCGCGCTAAAGTATACGGCCTCATTCTGCAGTGGGAAAGAGCCTCTGTGCATCCGTTCCCGTGGCAACTGCGGCTGCGAGCAGCATGCGGGCCTGGGGTGCGCGGAGGTTGCCGGAGGGGATGACGCCGGCATCGGCAAGCGTGGCGCCGCCACCGGCGCCGCCGTAGATACCCTCGACGGGTCCGTGATCCACGCGGGTAGTGAGCACGACGGGAACGGACTTGGCGGCTTCCATGGCGGCAGTAGCCAGATCGGGGCCGATATTTCCTGAACCCATGCCCTCTATGACGATGGCCTGCGCGCCCTTGGCCAAGGATTGCTCAATGAGATCCGCTGGGGCGCCGGGATAGGCGGCGATGATGTCCACGCGGACATCGCCAAGCGGAGCGTACTTCAGCGGCTCGGGGCGTTCTGGGAATTTCTCCTGGCTATTGGTAGCAAAGCCATCGGCCTTTTCCGTATCAGATTTAAACGCGCCGCGGGCGGGGATCACCTTGCCGCCAAAGGCGATGAATGCGCCGTGGCCGGCATAGTCCGAGTTGGTGACGGTCTCTACCGCGGTAGCGAGGTTTTCTGGGCCGTCTGGATCATCGTCATCGAACGGGCGCATTGCGCCGGTGAGTACGACGGGTTTATCGCTGTCGTGGAAAGTATCGAGCGCAATGGCGGTCTCTTCCATGGAATCGGTGCCGTGGGTGACGATGACGCCATCGACGTCATCGCGCTCTAGCTGCTCCTGTACGGAGGTGATGATTTTATCGGTATCGGCCAAGGTCATCGCAGAAGAATCCAGGTTGGCAATGTCTTTGACCTCAAGCTCCAGCTTGTCTTTGTCGAACTCGGAGTACAGCGGGTCCACCAAATCAGAGCCCTTTACGGTGGGCACCACCGCGCCCTTGTCATCGTGGGTGCTGGCGATGGTGCCGCCGGTAGAAAGCACCACCACATGCCCCTCGATTTCGGAGCGCTGCTTGGCGTGGGAGCCGCTCGACTTGACGGAAGTGGTGGAAGAGCTTGTGGCGGAGCTGCTGGCGCTACTGGAGCTGGTAGCGGAACTAGAACTCGATGCCGTGGAAGATGCTTCTGAGGTCTTTTCCGCGGAAGTAGAAGAAGAGGTAGTCGTCGGCGTAGCCGAAGCCTCATCTTTATCCTCCTGGTTGGCCGGGTTCTGGCAGGAGGCCAGCAGCAGCGCGGAGGCAACTAATGCGGCGGAGTACTGCACCCTGCGGCGCAGGCGTGGGTTAGACATATCAACTCATTTCTCTAGCGTGGTCTCAGTAACCAATTTAATACCACGCTGATGCGCGGGCGCCGCGCAAAAGAAATTGTGCTGAAAATTTAATCCACGTGCTGGTAGTGCGGGGCCACGATGAGCGGCTTCGGGGAATATTCGCCGCGCAGCTCGCGCAAGATATTGGCGTGCTCAGCCAGGCGGATATCTTCTTCCGTCTGTGGGGTGAAGGTGCGCGCGGTTAGCGGCTGTCCGTCGCGATCCAGGGCAATATAGGCCACGGTCGCGTGGATGGCGGTCTTGAGATTATCGCGGCCGCCGCGGGGATCGCCGGCGCGAACGTGGATGGACATCTGCATGGAGCGGCGGTCCGTGCGCATCATGCGGGCATCGACCTCAATGAGATCGCCGATGGAAATGGGCTTATAAAAGCGGATGCCACCGGCATAGACTGCCACGGTGCGCTCGCCGGACCACTCCATGGTGCAGGCGGTGCCGGCCTCATCGATCCACTGCATCGCGGTGCCGCCGTGCACCTTGCCGCCCCAGTTGACGTCGGTGGGCTTGGCTAAAAAGCGATTGACCATGCGTGGGGCATCGGAAGGCCCATCGTAGGTCTGCTTGTCCATCTCGAGCTCGATGGCCTTGCGCAGCTCGATGCGAGATTTCGCGGCCTCGGCCACGCGCAGGTGCTCATCGGTATCGGGCACGAAGGTGGGAACCGGGGTGGTCTTATCGCTTTCGGGGTCCTTGGCCACAAAGATGACCAGGCAATCGCAGGCGCGGGTGAAAATGCCCTCGCGGGGATCGGCAGAAAGCACCTCGTTGATGATGTGCATGGAAGACCGGCCGGTCATCGCGATGCGCGAGCGCACCTCCACGATGTGCCCGGAGGGAATGGGCCGGGTGAAGTGGATATGGCCCACATAGGCGGTCACGCAGTACTGCCCGGACCACTGCACGGCGCAGGCGTAGGCGGCCTTATCGATCCACTCCAGCACACGCCCGCCATTGATACCAGGGGCGCCGGCCATGGTGACATCGGTTGGCGATGCCATAAAGCGCAGCGTAAGGGTAGGGGACTTTTGGGTTTCCGTAGCAGCGTCAGTAGGTGACATAAACAATAAGATAACAGTAGCTATGCTGTGGCTATGCCTAAACCCGTAGATCCCGCCGCCACGCGCGCGGCAGTCATCGCCATCAAGGATTGGATTCAGGACCCGGACGGGCAACAAAAGCCAGGCAGGGCCCTGCTTGCCGATGCCGTCCGTCGCACCGCCCGCACCCTCGAGGCCGACGCGCCGGGGCACTCGGTGGAGCTGCGCGTACCCCCATTTGTTGCGGTGCAGTGCATTGAAGGCCCTCGTCATACGCGCGGCACCCCACCCAATGTGGTGGAAATGGATGCGGAGACTTGGCTGCGTTTGGCCACCGGTGTCACGGACTGGGACGAGGTCAAAAACACAGGTCGCATCGATGCTTCCGGGTCGCGTTCAGGGGAGATTGCGCAGTGGCTGCCCATCATTCCGTTAGTTTTCGACGGCCCAACGCGCTAATATAAACGCCGTGGTAGAAGTACATACTCCTAGTATCACTGACCTTGACGATCGTAACGAGGAGGAACCCCGCGAAGAGTGTGGCGTCTTTGGCGTCTGGGCTCCCGGGGAGGAAGTCTCCAAACTTACCTACTTTGGCCTTTTTGCTCTCCAGCACCGCGGCCAAGAAGCCGCCGGCATTGCGGTGGGCGATGATGACCGCATCGTCGTCTTCAAAGACATGGGCCTGGTGGCCAATATTTTCGATGAATCGACCCTTTCTGCCTTAACCGGCAACGTGGCGGTGGGCCACACGCGCTATTCCACGGCCGGCGGCAAGGAATGGTCCAACGTGCAGCCGATGTTTTCCACCTCCTCGACGGGCGTGGACATTGCTTTGGGCCACAACGGCAACCTAGTCAATTACCTCGAGCTGCGCGCAGAGGCCGTCGAGCGCGGCCTGATTAAGCCGCACGAGGAATCGGTTTCTGACTCGATGTGTTTGTCCATGCTGCTTGCCGATGGCGTCGATGACACCACCTCCGTCTTCGACTCCGCCCGCGAGCTCCTGCCACGGGTGAAGGGCGCATTCTGCTTGACCTTTACTGATGGCCACACCATGTACGCCGCGCGCGACCCGCAGGGCGTGCGCCCGCTGGTGCTAGGCCGGCTGGCCAAGGGCTGGGTCGTTGCCTCTGAAACCTGTGCGCTGGATATCTGTGGCGCGCAATTTATTCGCGAAATCGAGCCGGGCGAGCTCGTCGCCATTGATGAGGCCGGCATCCGCTCTGAAAACTTCGCACCCGTCAAGCGCAGCGGCTGCGTTTTCGAGTACGTGTACTTGGCCCGCCCGGATAGCGATATCAAGGGCCGCTCCGTCAACGCCTCCCGCGTGGAGATCGGCCGCCGCCTGGCCCGCGAATACCCGGTTGAGGATGCAGACCTGGTCATCCCCGTACCGGAATCCGGCAACCCGGCCGCGGTGGGCTACGCCCGCGAATCCGGCATCACCTTCGCCCACGGCTTGGTGAAAAACGCGTATGTGGGCCGCACCTTTATTCAGCCCACGCAGACCCTGCGCCAGCTGGGCATCCGGTTAAAGCTCAACCCGTTGCGCGAGGTCATCGACGGCAAGAAGCTCGTCGTGGTGGATGATTCCATCGTGCGCGGCAATACCCAGCACGCGCTTATCCGCATGTTGCGCGAGGCCGGCGCCGCCGAGGTCCATGTACGCATCGCCTCCCCGCCGGTGAAGTGGCCGTGCTTTTATGGCATCGACTTTGCCTCGCCCGGCGAGCTCATTGCCAATGCCAGCCCGTCCGATGATCCGGAGGAGATTTGCTCCACCATCTGCGAGACCATCGGCGCTGACTCTTTGGGCTTTGTCTCCATCGATGAAATGGTCGCCGCCACCGAGCAGCCCCGCTCCGAGCTGTGCACCGCCTGCTTCTCCGGCGAATATCCCCTGGGTCTTCCCGCAGGAAACCCCAATGCCGATGCCGTGCGCACCCTGCTCGGAACCGAATAAAAACTTCTAAGGAACTTCTAAAAACATGAGTGACAACACCTACGCCGCAGCCGGCGTCAATATCGAAGAAGGCGACCGCGCGGTAAGCCTATTTGCCCCACACGCCAAGCGCGCCACCCGCCCGGAGGTCATGGGCGGCCTCGGCGGCTTTGCAGGGCTATTCAAGCTGGGCGATTACAAAGAACCGATTCTCGCGGCTGGCTCCGATGGCGTGGGCACCAAGCTCGCCGTGGCGCAGGCCATGGATAAGCACGACACCATCGGCATCGATCTGGTGGCCATGTGCGTCGACGATCTAGTCGTCTGCGGCGCCGAGCCGCTTTTCCTGCAGGACTACATTGCCGTGGGCAAGGTCGTACCGGAAAAGGTAGCCGAGGTAGTTAAGGGCATTGCAGAGGGCTGCGTGCAGGCAGGCGCTGCTCTGCTCGGCGGCGAGACCGCGGAACACCCAGGCATGATGGGGGAGAACGAATACGACGTCTCCGCCACCGCCGTCGGCGTGGTCGAGGCCGATGGCGTGTTGGGCCCAGAAAACGTGCGCGAGGGCGATGTGCTCATCGCCATGGGCTCATCTGGGCTTCACTCCAACGGCTATTCGCTCGCGCGCCACGTCCTGCTGGAGCAGGCGGGCATGCCGCTAGATGGTTATGTGGAAGAGCTCGGCCGCCCGCTAGGCGAGGAGCTTTTGGAACCCACCCGCATCTATGCCAAGGAATGCCTAGCACTGGCGCAGGAATGCTCCGTATCCACCTTCTGCCACGTCACTGGCGGCGGGTTGGCCGGCAACCTAGAGCGCGTTATTCCAGAGGGCCTGAGCGCTGAGGTCAACCGCTCCACGTGGAATCCGGGCCAGATCTTTAAGCTCATTTCTTCCATGGGCAAGGTTGAGCTGGCAGAGATGGAAAAGACCTTCAACATGGGCGTGGGCATGATTGCCGTGGTCAACCCGGAGGACCGCGACCGCGCGCTGGCCATGCTTACCGCCCGCCACATCGATGCGTGGGAGCTGGGCAGCGTCCGCGAAGCAGACGGCGAAGAACCGCGCGTTATCATGCACGGCGAACATTCCAACTTCTAGGTACAAGAGGAAGGCCTTAGGTTAAAAACCTAAGGCCTTTTGTGGATTTATCCGGCGAGCGGAAGATTAGCGCTCGTCGTCTTTGTCCTCATCCCATTCGTCGACATACTCGGCGTAGGGATCATCCTCTTCGTAGTCGTGGGAGTCACCCTCCTGCTGAGCAGCGAGTTCCCGCTGAAGGGACTCGATATCCATCTCGGGTGAGTTGTACTTGAGCTGGCGTGCAACTTTGGTCTGCTTTGCCTTAGCGCGTCCGCGTCCCATGTGCATGACCCCCTTGGGCTAGTAGGGCGCTCCAGGGATTCTTGGGCGCCCCATCGGCTTGTCAATTGTGTATCTTCCTGTAAGACACAATAGCGCGTGTGACGAAAAAATTCCGCACCGGCCCCCCGATGAGTGGAAAATCTACCGCCCGCGCAGCCGGTTTACCGCCTCGCGCCCGGCCTTAGGGCCCTCATCTTCGGGGATGGAGGAGGCATCAATGGACGCCGCGGTATCGCCGATATTCAATGTGCCTGCATCCAGCGCAGAACGCTTGACCAAGCCTAAGGCGATGGGGCCGAAATCGCAGTCATCCACGATGGTGCCGATGCGACCTACTTTACGTCCATTGAATGTAATGTCATCGCCCACATTTGGCCTCTCCGGCGCGGATCCATCCAAGTGGAGTTGCACCAAGAGGCGGGGAGAGCGGCCTAAGTTTTCCACGCGGGCGACGGTTTCCTGGCCGCGGTAGCAGCCCTTATTCAGGTGCACGTGGGCGGGGTTGGCATCGCTGCGGCTAATCCATTGCGGAACCTCGTGCGGGATGGATTTCTTATCCAAGTCTGCGGCGAGCTCTGGTTCGCGGGCGCGCACGCGCTCGGCAGTAAAGGCCATGAGCCCAGCCAAGCGCGCGCCCTCTGCTTCTAGGTCAGCCATGGATTCCACCAATTTTTCGCGAGGAATACCCAGGTCAATGCGCTTGATTCCCGGCCATTGCACCTCGCGGGAAAAGGCCACGGTGGGTGGGGTAGGAATATCGGTCTCACCCAGCAAAGTCACGATGGCGATGTCTTCTTCCTCGACCGTGACCTCAGACCAAAAGACCATCTTGGTAAAAAAGTCCTGGGCGGATTCGAACTGCGCGGCGGGCAGGTCGAGGTAGAAGTCCTCGCCCTCGCGGGTGATATCCATGTGGTGCAAAATGTGGCCCTGGATATCCAGGTCGAGTGCGCCGGCGGAGAAGCCGGAGGGGGCATCGTCAAGCTTCTGCGAAAGCAGGTTATTAAGAAATCCCGGCGCATCAGCCCCGCTTACACGCAGCACGCGGCGCTGCGAGCGGTCGATGGCGATGGTCCCGGTCTCGGCCGCACGCTGTTCCCCGAGGGGATTGCCATAGTGCCAGGCCACACCTTGGGCATCGAGTACAGTCGCGTCCTGGTGCTCGGCGGCACCGGCGCGTTGAAGAAGTGGCGAAGAATAACTCACATCTACCGATGGTAGGGCATAATCGAGCGTATGAAACCCTCCCCGCGAAAAGAGCCGGTCATCTACGTCGTGGAACCTTTTGGTGGGTCGGTGCGCAAGCATTCGCCCTCCCTGCCGCTGGTCTATGCCGATGATGCCGCCGTGACCCGCGGCGATGGCATCTTTGAATCGCTGTTGGTCCGGGACGGGAAGGCGGCCAACCTTGCTCGCCACGCGCAGCGCTTTTGCGATTCGGCGCGGGCGCTCGACCTGCCGGAGCCGCCGATGAATAAGTGGGAAGAGGCGACCCGGCTGGCAATTGCGGATTATTGCGGCGCCGATACCGAGCTTGCCGATGCCAAATGCACCTGGACCTATACCCGCGGCCGGGCCGCGACAGGCGTGCCTACCGCGTGGGTGACGGTGCAGCCGCTTGGCGATGTCCCGCTGCGCCAACGCTCCACCGGCGTCACCGTCATGACGAGCCCGCGCCTGTGGCACGTGGCTGAAGAGCTACCGGCCAAGACGCTCAACTACGCCGCGACGATGGCGATGCTGCGCATGGCCAAGGACAAGGGCTATGACGATCTCATCCTAACGGATCCAGATACCGGCGAAATCTTAGAGGGAGCTACCTCCACCGTGGTGGCGGTGCGGGGGAAGAAGCTGCGCACCGCCGTCGGCCGCGGCATTTTGCCCGGCACCACGCAGGCAGCGCTCTTTGACTATGCCCAGGACTGCGGCTACCGCTGCAAGGCCAAGCCGTTGACCGTGGAGTACTTGGAAAAGTCCGATTCGGTGTGGCTGGTTTCGTCCGTGCGTGTGGCGGTGCGGGTGACCAAGCTGAATGAAAAAACGCTAAAAGCCCCGGATAACGAGGAAGAAATCCGAGGCCTTATCGATGCCGCGCTAGGGGCTTAGTTAGCTTTACCCGGCGATGCGGGTGAGCTCGGCGGACATGTAGGGGCGCATCTCACCATCGACCATGCGCTCATCTACCCAACCCAGGTTGTTATTGGGCATGAGGCCGTACATGCGCTTGCCGGGGCCCAGGTTCTTCGGGCCGGTCTCCGTGACCATGGTGGAGGCGGATTCGAGCTGCCAAGCGCGCTCGTTGAAGGGCTCGCCGTAGAAGATTTCCACGATGCCGGTAGAAGAGGTGTAGGTGACCTCGATTTCATCCTTGGCGGAGATGCGCCAGAAACCGGTCTCGCGGGTAGATGGGCCTTGTGGCTTGCCCTCAGTATCGATCTTCCAGGTGCGCGAGCTAAAGGTCAGGTAATTTTCGCCGTCGTGGGCAACGACTAGCTGCTGGCCAAAGGTGTATTCGCTGCCATCGGTGTCGTGGGCCTGTCCCTCGCCCTGCCAGACGCCTACGAGGGGGAGGAGGCCTAGCAGGCCATCGTGCAGCGACGGGCCCTGGCGCAGATTGGCGGTATCTGCGGGGACAGGGACATCGCCAAGCTCGATGGCGGGAATATTGTGGCTGGCCGCGTCCTTCCACTGCTCGGCGGCCTGGTTGACCGCGTCATTGCCATTGAGGGCGCCGGAGGTGTTTTCCGGGTGGGATGCGGCAGCGGTCTCGACGTTCGGGGTATTGGTATTCTCGTTATTTTCGCTCATGGGCGTCCAGCCTAGTCGTGCTGGGGGTGCTTTAACTACTAGACTGGTTTGTTGTGCATGCGCTGATGATTTCCAATCCCAATTCGACCTCGCAATCCAACGGGCTCTTTCGCCAAATCGTGCCCACCCTGCGGGCCGTAGAAGGCATGCACCTGCTGGTGAAATTCACCCATTACCCAGGACATGCAGAAGACATCGTCCGGGGGCTTACCAGGGATGATTATGATGTCATCATTGCCGTGGGCGGCGATGGCACCGTCAATGAGATTGTCAATGGCCTGCTGGGTCCAGCCGGTGAAGATCTCCCCAGCCCAAACGAGGTACCGGCGCTCGCCGTCATTCCCACCGGGTCTGCGAACGTCTTTGTCCGCGCCCTCGGCTTTCCCAATACGCCGGTCGAGGCCACCCACGTCTTGGCCCGCATGCTAGAGCGCGATCTGCGCCGCACCATTTACCTGGGCACCTGGAACGAACGCTGGTTTGCCGTCAACGCCGGTTTTGGCATGGACGCGGACGTCCTCGCACGCGTGGACCGCGCCCGCGAACAAGGCTTTTCCGCCACCCCGCTGCGCTACCTCAACGTGGCTATTCGGGCTTGGCTGCGCGCGCGCCGCAACCCGCCGCAGATCACGGTGTACGCAGAATCCCGTTTGGGGCAGACGCTCCATAAGAAGGACTTCCCACTCTTATTTACCTCTAATACCAACCCCTGGACTTTCTTGGGCCCCTTGCCGGTGGTGACCAACCCGCGCAATTCCTTCGATGAGGGCCTAGCCCTTTTTGGGCTGGAGAAGCTCAGCGGCGTGCGTGGGGTCATTGGCCTGCTGCACCTCTTTGGTGCCGATAAGCACGGCTGGCTCAAACGCCTGGTGAAGGAAAAGACCTTGGGCTTTGATGATGCCAAGCGCGTCGAGCTCGATTGCCATACCCCGCAGCGCTTCCAGGCCGATGGCGAATCCGAGGGGACCTTCCGCCACGTCACGCTGACCTCTGTGGCCGATGCCATCGAGGTCTACGCGCCGCAAGACAGGCGGCAGGTGGCCCAACGCTCCGTGCAGGAAGTGCTGCGGGACTTTATTCGCCTTCGTTAGGATTCGTCCTCATCTGGGGCAGGACCTACCTTATTGGCGGTATCGGCCGCCTTCTTTTCGGCCTCTTCCACAGCCCGTTGCTCCGAACCCTCGATTTCCAGCGGGGAAAGCTGGGCCATCTGGACCTTGATATTGCGGCGCTGGACCTCAAAGTAAATCGTGCCGCCCTGCAGCCTTACCATCGTGGCCTGCGCCGGCAGGGGGAGCTCGCGCGTATCGAAGTTGAGGGAAAACGCCTCCTTGAGGCGCGGATCATCGGTGCCGTAGACCTCCATGCGAAACTCCGGGCCCACTAGCCGCAGCGTGACCATGGCGGTGGATTTTTCCTTATCGCCGGGCAGAGTGCCGGTAAGCTCCGCCTCGGCAGAAACGCCGCCGGAGGGAGAAATATCATCCGGGTTGGCAATGGAGAGATCGGTAATGCCCAAAAGGCGTCCCAGCGCAACGCCGTCCAGGGAGATCCCGCGCGAATACGTGGATACTGGTGCGCCTTCAATATCGCCGTTTACTACCTGCTCAGGGGTAACGGTGATATCGCGCAGCACGGTCGAGGCATTGACCATGCCCAGCTTGGGAACCTCCACGTCGAGGGCTTTGACCTGCAAATAGGGGATTTCTTTAGAGCCTGCCGCCAACAGGTATGGGGTGCCGCCGATATACACCTGAGGGGAGTTTTCCAGCCGGGAGTTCTCCTTTACCTCCTGGGCAATCTTGTGCTCAGAATGCATGGCCACGCAGGCATCGGCCACCCATCCAGCAAAGACCACGCCCACCAGGATGAGGACGTGCACAATGCGCCGGTCGACTTTGACTACACTCACACCTTCAAATTTAGCCTACGTATCATGGACACCATGAATATCACCGAAGAAAACCTCCCCGCCTCCCCAGAGTTGGCGGGCACCCTGGAAGAACTAGCAGCGCACGCGGAAAAGGCCGATGGCATCGCCCCGCTTTCAGAGCAATTCCTCAACGGCCTGCGCGATGAGCGCTTGCACCACAAGCACTTGGTGGCCTGGTTGGACGGCGCCCCTATTGGCGTATCGAGCCGCGAGGATTCCACCGCGGAGCTTTTTATCGCCCCAGACTATCGCGGTAAAGGCTATGGCACCGCGCTTTACGATGCCACTGCTAACGCCACCACCAACCTCGAGACTTGGGCGCATGGCAATGGCAAGCCGGCCCAGGCCCTGGCTAACTCCCGCGACCTGAATGTCACCCGCACCCTTGTGGTCATGGGCATCGATGGCGCAGATCTGGATAGCGTGGCACAAGTGGGCGAGTTACCGCTGCAGGCCGCCAATTACAGCGAGGCAGTGGACAAGTGGGGTAAGGACACCGTGGAACAGGAGTGGCTGCGTGTTAATAACGAGGCCTTTTCTTGGCATCCAGAGCAAGGCGGCTGGGATTTAGAGCGCCTGCACCGCGGCATGGAGGCCGAGTGGTTCGATCCTCAAGATGTCTTGTTCTTCTGGGATGAGAAAGAGCAGGGGCACCCGACCCTTGCCGGATTCCACTGGACCAAGTGGCACGACGAGGAAGATCCCGGTTTTGGTGAGGTCTACGTGGTGGGCCTTTCAGAGGCGTACCGCGGCCAAAAATTAGGCGGACCATTGCTGCAGATTGGCCTGCGCCGGATGGTAGAAAAGGGAGCTCAGCGGGTCATTTTGTACGTGGAAGCGGACAATGAACCGGCACTGAAAGCCTACAAGCGCCTAGGCTTTTCCGTTGATGAAGAGCATGTCGTCTGGGGCTAGTGTGATTAAGGTCATGTCACCTTTCTAGCTTGTTCATTAATTGTTTACCTCACGGCACCCTGCTGGTTAATTCCTCCGGTTAGCTTTACTGATTGTGAGAAAGCCGCACCTGCGCACCTGCACCCCGCTCCCGAAAAGCGGACGTGGGATGTAGGTTCCCCTTTTATGGGGATGCGGTTTCCTCGGACAATCAATCTCTGATCTGCACCGGAAAGGGTTTTCCCGTGATTCGCAACTTCAAGCGCTCTGCCGCTATCTTCGGCCTCGTGGCCGCTACCTCTACCGCTCTCGTAGCTTGTTCTGAGGACACCTCCTCTGACTCCTCGGGTTCCTCCGACGGCAGCGGCGTCGCTGGCGAGCTTGTTGGTGAGGGCGCGTCCTCCCAGCAGAACGCAATGTCCTACTTCGGCACCGCCTTCGCAGGGGACAACCCAGACGCAAACCTGTCCTACACCGCTTCCGGTTCCGGTAAGGGTGTTGAGGCTTTCATCAACGGCCAGGCAGATTTCGCTGGTTCTGACTCCCCGTTGAAGGAAGACGACGGCCAAATTGAGGCCGCCAAGGAGCGTTGCGATGGCAACGACGCATGGCACCTGCCTTCCACCATCGGCCCGGTTGCCATTGCTTATAACCTGGGTGACCAGGAGATCAACCTCTCCACCGATACCCTTGCCAAGATCTTCAAGGGCGAGATCAAGAAGTGGAACGACGAGGCCATCGCCGCTGATAACGAAGGCGCAGACCTGCCGGACACCGACATCCACGTCATCTTCCGTTCTGACGAGTCCGGTACCTCCGATAACTTCCAGAAGTTCCTCAACGCCTCCACTGGTAACTGGGACGGCGAAGGCAAGCAGTTCCCTGACGCTGTAGGTGAGGGCGCAAACGGCTCTGCCGGTGTTGCTGACCAGGTAGCAAACATCGAGGGTGCTATCACCTACGTTGAGGCCGGCTTCGCTGACCAGAAGGAAGCTGACGGCGTCAAGAAGGCCAATATCGACTTTGGCAACGGCCCGGTTGAGCTGAATGACGATACCGTCAACAAGGCACTGGAGAACCTGGAGTTCAAGGACACCGCTTCTGAGAACGACATGGTCGTTGACTCCAAGGCTCTCTTCGCTTCCGATGCTGAGGGTGCATACCCGCTCATCTTGACCACCTACAACATCGTCTGCTCCGCTGGCTACGATGATGAGACCGCTGAACTGGTCAAGGGATTCTTCACCAACGTCTTGGACCACCAGGATGACCAGTTGGCAGAGCAGGGCTTCATCCCGGTTAAGGGTGACCACCTTGACCGCCTGAAGAGCGCTGTTGACGCACTGCAGTAACGCGTAAACCCCGCTTTACCTCGAGAAATAACATTCCGCCCGCCCCCACTGCCGCCCTCGAGACGCGCTTTGGGGGCGCAGGCATGTACATCGTATGTCCCTTTGTTCCACTTCAAATAAGGATTAGTACGTCTCATGGCAGACAATAATCTCACCCAGGCATCGACCTCGGAGGCCCTTCCTGTCTCTGGCGCCGAACAGCCTCATACCCGTGGCGATAACGAGAATGACTTGGCTACCTCCAGCTCCGGTAGCTCCGTCAAGCGCCCCGGTGACCGCATTTTCGAATTCCTCTCCACGGCCTCTGCCACGCTGATTACCGTGATGATCGCGGCGATTGCCGCCTTCCTCATCTGGCGTGCCGTTCCTGCGCTCAGTGTGAACGAGAATGGACTATTGGGCTTTTTCACCCACGGTGAACGCTGGGAGACCACCGATACTTCTGCGATGAAGTTCGGTATCCCGACCATGTTCGGCACTACTGTCCTCATCTCGGTCTTCGCCCTGCTTCTGGCCATGCCAGTCGCACTTGCGATTGCCATCTTCTTGTCCAACTACGCCCCAGCCCGCTTAGTTAAGCCGCTGGGTTTCTTGGTGGACATGCTGGCCGCAGTGCCGTCCATCGTCTACGGCCTATGGGGTTGGCAGGTCCTCGGACCGGCCCTGTCCGGCTTCTACACATGGTTGGAATCCTGGGCCGGCGGGTTCTTCCTGTTTACCCAATACGATAATTCGCCCGCCTTTGCTACCGGCCGCAACCTCTTTACCGGTGGCATCGTGCTAGCCGTGATGATTCTGCCGATCATCGCCGCTACCGCCCGCGAGGTATTCGTGCAAACCCCTCCGGGCCAGATCGAGTCCGCCTTGGCGCTGGGCGCTACGCGCTGGGAAGTCATCCGCATGACCGTCCTACCATTCGGCATGTCCGGCTACGTCGCCGGCTCCATGCTGGGCTTGGGCCGCGCTCTGGGTGAGACCATGGCGCTGTACATGGTGGTCTCGCCGCTGGTGGACTTCCGCTTCTCGCTTTTCGATGGCGGTACCACCTTCGCTACCGCCATCGCCCTCGCCGCGGCCGAGTTCGGTAACGAGACGCGCGCCGGTGCCTATATCGCCGCCGGTTTGATGCTGTTCTTGCTGACGTTTGTGGTCAACGCCATTGCCCGCGCCATCGTGAAGAGCAAGTAAGGAAGGACAACAATGACTACTACGACAAATAACAAGCCCGCCTCCGCTGGCGGGGCAACCTTCCTGGAAATCTCCGGTTCCCGCAAAGCGGCCAATAGCATTGCCACCGTCGTTGTATGGGGCGCTATGGCCTTGGCGATGGTCCCTTTGATCTGGGTACTGTGGGAGCTCATCTCTCGCGGTAGTGGCGTGATTTTCTCCGCTGACTGGTGGACGCTGTCCCAGCGCGGCGTGATGAATAGTGCCGAAGGCGGCGGTGCCGCACACGCCATCGTCGGTACCTTCGTGCAAACCGCCCTGGCTTCCATCCTGTCAATCCCGATCGGTATCTTTACCGCCATCTACTTGGTGGAATACTCCAAGGGTGGTTGGCTCGGCCGTACCACCACCTTCATGGTGGACATCCTGTCCGGCGTGCCTTCCATCGTGGCAGCGTTGTTCATTTTCGCCATGTGGATCACGCTCTTCGGCTTTGGCCGCTCCGGCTTGGCCGTCGCCCTGTCCTTGGTCTTGCTGATGATCCCCATCGTGGTGCGCAATACCGAAGAGATGCTGCGCGTGGTCCCCATGGACCTCCGCGAGGCTTCCTATGCCCTCGGCGTGCCCAAGTGGAAGACCATCGCACGCATCGTGCTGCCGACAGCCCTGTCCGGCATCGTGACCGGCATCATGCTGGCCATTGCCCGCGTGATGGGTGAATCCTCCCCAGTTCTGGTCTTGGTTGGTTCCTCCTCGGTCATCAACTGGGACGCGTTTAAGGGCTCGCAATCTTCGCTGCCGCTGATGATGCTTGATATGTACAAGGCCGGCGCGCAGCCCGCCGTGCTGGATAAGCTGTGGGGCGCAGCACTGACGCTGGTTATCCTCATCGCCATCCTCAATATTGCGGCGCGAGTAATTTCCGCGAAGTTCTCGGTCAAGAAATAGCCGCACACGATTCCGCCACTTATACACCCCTCTAGAGGAGAAACCTCCACAATGTCTAAGCTCGAGCTCAATGACGTCGATATTTTCTACGGTGATTTCCACGCCGTACAGAACGTAAATATGCAGATCCCGGCACAAGCCGTGACCGCCTTCATCGGCCCGTCCGGCTGCGGTAAATCCACCGTGCTGCGCACCTTGAACCGCATGCACGAGGTCATCCCTGGCGCATCCGTCAAGGGCGAGATCCTGCTCGATGGCACCAATATCTACGGTCCCAAGGTCGACCCAGTTTCCGTGCGCAATACCATCGGCATGGTCTTCCAGAAGGCCAACCCATTTCCCACCATGTCCATCGAGGACAACGTCGTTGCCGGCCTGAAGCTGTCTGGTGAGAAGAATAAAAAGAAGCTCAAAGAAGTAGCCGAACAGTCCCTGCGCGGCGCCAACCTCTGGGACGAGGTCAAGGACCGCCTGGATAAGCCGGGCGGCGGCCTCTCGGGTGGTCAGCAGCAGCGCCTGTGCATCGCCCGCGCGATTGCCGTGGAACCAGAAGTCCTGCTGATGGACGAGCCCTGCTCCGCACTGGACCCGATTTCCACCCTGGCCGTGGAGGACCTTATCCACGAGCTGAAGGAAAACTTCACCATCGTCATCGTGACCCACAACATGCAGCAGGCTGCCCGCGTGTCAGATAAGACCGGCTTCTTCTCCCTAGAAGCCACCGGCAAGCCGGGCCACCTGGTGGAGTTCGATGAAACCACCCGCATCTTTGAGAACCCTTCCCAGAAGGAGACCGAAGACTACATCTCTGGCCGCTTCGGTTAAAAGTAGACTCTGATTGTCCGAAAAGGGCGGTACCTCCAGCGCAGGGAGGTACCGCCCTTGTGGCAGTTTTATTAGCGGCGGAATTGGCGCTCTAATTCGCTCATGCGGGCCTCGAACTCGGCATCCTTTTGGTCCTCTTGGAGCTTCTTTTCAAACTCTTCCGGCAATAGGCCGGTAGCAAAGTAAATGATACGTCCAGCCACGGAGACGCAGTGATCCGCGTAGCGCTCGTAGTAGCGGGTAATCTGCGCCGTCTCTACGGCCTCGCGCACCGTTCCGTTCCATTCGCGCTGGGTGAGAATGCGCAGCAGATGATGGTTAATATCGTCCACCGCATCATCATCAGAACGCAGATTAACGGATAGCTCGGCATCTGGGGTGACTAAAATATCGTGTACCACCGAACCCATTTCCTGGGTTAAGCGGAACATCTCCTCCATGAACCCGAGGTATTCAGCGGGTACAACGGCCTCAGGGTGGCGGCGGCGCGCGGCATCGGCAATGTGCTGGGCCAGCTGACCCATGCGGAAGAGGTCTTCGACAATATAGATGGAAGACACCACCTGGCGCAGATCCTGAGCCATGGGGTTTTCCAACGCCAAAAGCTTTACCGCGCGTTCAGAGCAGCGTGAGCGGATCTCATCGAGTTCCTCGGTAAGGCTGAGCGCTTCCTCCGCGGGTTCCAGTGCGCGATCGAGCAGCGCCTGGGAGGCCTTATCCATGATGGTGCGGACGGTATCGCACATGACGATGAGGTCGTGCGAGAAGTTGTCCAGATGTTCACGGTAGGCAGTACGCATGCAGAAAATGATAGCTCACAAACCGGGTAAATGCTTGCTGAGTCACATCTGTGCGATTTTAGCCGCCGGAGTTATAAATATCGGCGCCGACCGGAACGAATTCATCCTCGGGGTCATCGAGCCAGCCATCGGGAAGCGCGACCTTAGAAGGCGAGCCCTGGCGCCCGCGCGCACCATCGGCATCGGCAGCCAAAGCATCAGAATCTGCCCAGGGTGCCAGCAATTCGCGCAGGCTCTCTAAGGAATCCACCTTGGCCAAGCCGGCGCGCACTTGCCCGCCGACGGGGAAGCCACGCAGGTACCAGCCAATGTGCTTGCGGATGTCCCTGGATGCGTGATCTTCACCCTCGTGCTGCGCGAGTAGCTCTGCGTGACGCAAGATTACCTGGGTGACCTTGCCCAAGGTGGGCTCGGCGGGGATGGACTCGCCGCGCAAGGCAGCACCCAGCTCCGCGAATAGCCACGGCCGGCCCAGGCAGCCGCGGCCCACCTGCACGCCATCGCAGCCGGTGGCCTCCATCATGCGGCGGGCATCATCGGCGCGGAAAATATCGCCATTGCCCAGCACCGGAACACCGGTATCCGCGAGGTGTTCCTTGAGCCGAGCGATCTCATCCCACCGGGCATCGCCGGAATAGCGCTGTGCGGCCGTGCGACCGTGCAGGGTCACGGCGGCGGCGCCGGAATCTACGGCGATGCGCCCGGCATCGAGATGCGTATGGTGCTCGTCATCAATGCCCACGCGCATCTTCACCGTAACGGGGATATTCGTGCCCTCGGTGGCCTTGACCGCGGCGGAGACGATATTGCCAAAGAGACGGCGCTTATAAGGCAGGGCAGAGCCGCCGCCACGCCTAGTTACCTTGGGAACGGGGCAGCCAAAGTTCATGTCGATGTGATCAGCCAAGTTCTCATCCACGATGATCTTGGCTGCTTTATAGGTGTATTCCGGGTCCACCGTATAAATCTGCAGGGAACGCGGATCTTCATCCGGGGCAAAGGTGGTCATGTGCATGGTTTTCTCGTTGCGCTCCACTAGGGCGCGCGCGGTGACCATCTCGCAGACATACAAGCCCGACACCGTTCCGGTGCGGGCCAGCTCCTGTTCCCGGCACAACGTGCGGAAGGCGACGTTGGTTACCCCCGCCATGGGAGCGAGGATGACGGGGGAGGAGAGGTCATAGTTTCCAATGCGCAAATTCACGCCCTAATTGTGCTCGTTAACCGCGGAATTTAGCAACTGAAACGAAGGTGGCGGCCACCGAGGAATCCCATTATTGGGGTGAAAGTCACAAAATGATGGTGGCGAAAACGTTAATTTTCGCTACTGTGGTCTGTGTAACTAAATTGGGTTGGCCGTAACACCGGTCTACTCGTATATGAAGGAGGATGACAGTTGTCCGATAGAATCGCATACGCCCCGTTTGAGAAGCTCGTAGTTTCTGCAGAGGAGGCTGCGAAGTACGTCAACAATGGTGACCGCGTAGGAATCTCCGGCTTCACCGGTGCAGGTTACCCCAAGGGTTTGCCTACCGCCATTGCAGATAAGGCGAAGGCGCTGCACGAAAAGGGCGAAGAGTTCAAGATTGACCTCTTCTCCGGTGCTTCTACCGCCCCGGACTGCGACGGTGTTTTGGCAGAGGCAGAGGCCATTAACTTCCGCTCCCCATACAACTCTGACCCGCTGCTGCGTAAGCAGTTCAACGACGGCACCGCGCTCTACCAGGACATTCACCTGTCCCACTTGGGCCAGCAGGTAGAAGAGGGCTTCTACGGTGACTTCCAGGTAGCCATCATCGAGGCCGTACGCATTACTGAGGAGGGCAATATCGTGCCGTCCTCCGCAGTGGGCAATAACCTCGAGTTCGTCGAGGCAGCAGACAAGATCATCATTGAGATCAACGAGTGGCAGTCCGAGAACCTCGAGGGCATGCACGACATCTACCGCATCGACAAGCTGCCTAACCGCCAGCCCATCCCGATTAACAAGCCGGGTGACCGCATCGGTACCACCTACATGGAGATCCCCGAGGAGAAGGTCGTTGCAGTGGTCAAGACCAACTCGGCAGACCGCAACGCTCCATTCCGCGAGCCGGACGAGACCTCTGAGAAGATCGCCGCTAACTTCATCGAGTTCTTGGAGGGCGAGGTTGCCGCAGGCCGCCTCGAGTACGACAAGTTCATCATGCAGTCCGGTGTGGGTAACGTGCCGAACGCCGTGATGGCAGGTCTTTTGGACTCCAAGTTCGAAAACATTCAGGCATACACCGAAGTTATCCAGGACGGCATGCTGGACCTTATCGATGCCGGCAAGATGACCATGGCTTCTGCAACCTCCTTCGCGCTGTCGCCGGAGTACGCAGAAAAGATGAACGCGGAAGCAGACCGCTACCGCAACCACATCATCTTGCGCCCGCAGCAGATTTCCAACCACCCTGAGGTCATCCGCCGCGTCGGCCTGATTTCTTCCAACGGCATGATCGAGGGAGATATCTACGGCAACATCAACTCCACCAACGTGTCCGGTTCCCGCATCATGAACGGCACCGGTGGCTCTGGTGACTTCACCCGTAACGCGTACATCTCCACCTTCGTGTCCCCGTCCATCGCGAAGGATGGCGCCATCTCCGCTCTGGTTCCGTTCGTGTCCCACACCGACCACACCGAGCACGACACCATGGTCATCATCACCGAATACGGTGTGGCTGACCTGCGTGGCTTGGCTCCAAAGCAGCGCGTAGAGAAGATCATCGCCGTGGCTCACCCGGACTACCGTCCGCTGTTGGAGGAGTACTACGAGCGTGCGAAGGAAAACAAGTTCCAGCACACCCCGCACGACTTGAAGTCCGCCTTCGACTTCCAGGTTAACTTCATGGAAAAGGGTGACATGCGCGGTTAATCTCCACCGCCATGGCAAAGGAGGGCCTCCCGGCTGGGAAGCCCTCCTTTTGCTTTGTTTGGATACTCTCAGGCGAGGGGTTAATTAGGAGATCTAAAAGTCAACACGCTAATATAGAGCGACGTTGGGCCTTTAGCTCAGTTGGTAGAGCTACGGACTTTTAATCCGCAGGTCGTGGGTTCGATCCCCACAGGGCCCACATCAGGAGCCGCCTTCGGGCGGCTCCTTTTCTAGTTTTTCACCAGCTTCTTAATGGCGTGCATAGCCTCCGCTAGCTTCTCCTTGGCCACCTCGCCGTCCTCGGCCGCCGCACCGGCCACACAGTGCTCTATGTGGTCCTCTAAGAGCGCGAGAGAGACATTCTCTAGTGCGGATGTCACCGCGGAGATTTGGGTGATGATATCGATGCAGTACTGGTCCTCATCGACCATGCGGTGAATCCCGCGCGCCTGGCCTTCAATGCGCTTCAGGCGCGCCAGATAACGCGCTTTGCTCTTACTATCGGCGTTGTATCCGTGGATATCCGGCTCGTGGCAGGAACAGGTTTTCTGCTGCTCAGACATGGTTAAAACTCCTTCTGGGGGAGCGATTTTGTTTCTTGGTGATGTCTCCAGTATATTTCTAGAAGTCGCCAAGAAGCGACTGGCCCCCATCGTCTAGCGGCCTAGGACACTGCCCTTTCACGGCAGCGGCACGGGTTCGAATCCCGTTGGGGGTACCAACACCATCGTGTTGGTACGAAATAATTTCTCATTTGGCCTTGTGGCGCAGTTGGTTAGCGCGCCGCCCTGTCACGGCGGAGGTCGCGGGTTCAAGTCCCGTCAAGGTCGCAGTCTGAACAGTACACGCTTCGGCGGGTACTGTTCTTTTTTGGTTTTGGGCCGCTGCTTGTTGGTGCCACCTTGGTACAGGGGTATCGGAAAGCGTGAAAACTGCTCTTGTAGTGCTGATTTGTGTTGTTTCTAGGCGGCTGTGTAAAGTAACTACCCGTGCCCAAGAGGCACACAAAATTGAAAATGGCCTTGTGGCGCAGTTGGTTAGCGCGCCGCCCTGTCACGGCGGAGGTCGCGGGTTCAAGTCCCGTCAAGGTCGCGGAAACCTTCGGGTTTCTGGCCAGATAGCTCAGTCGGTAGAGCACACGCCTGAAAAGTGTGGGGTCGCCAGTTCGATCCTGGCTCTGGCCACAACTATGGTCCCTCCTTATTATCAAGGAGGGGCCATTTTTGGTTTAATGGGGGACATGGAAAAAGCAATTTCTCATCAGACCGATTTCTCCCGCTTCGTGCTTACCGTTGACGGTGTGGAAGCAGGAATCTGCGAATACGTAGATTCCGGCGATACCCGCGAGTTCAATCACACGGTCATCGGGGATGACTTCCGCGGACAGGGCTTGTCCTCCCCGCTGATTAAGGCGGCCCTCGATGAAACTCGGGCTGCCGGCATGAAGGTCATCGCCACCTGCTCTGCTGTGGCGCACTTTATGGACAAGAACCCCGAATACCAGGACCTGCTGCGCGGTTAAGCACAGCAAAAAGCGGCCCACACAAGACTGTGGGCCGCTTTCAGTCTATTTAGATGTAATAGTCTGGATCCACGAGCTTGACTCGCTCATGCCTGTTTGAGGGCCGATTCTTGGCGGGGATGCCCACCGCGATGTGATCGGCTGGTACGTCCTTCGTTACAACGGCATTGGCACCGATGGCGGAACCGGCACCGATGGTGATGGGGCCTAAAACCTTAGCGCCGGCGCCGATGGTGACGTTATCTTCCACCGTGGGGTGGCGCTTGGTCTGGGTGAGGACCTGACCGCCGAGCGTCACGCCGTGGTAGAGCATCACGCCATCACCAATTTCCGCGGTTTCCCCGATGACAATGCCCATCCCGTGGTCGATAAAGAAGCGGCGCCCGATGGTGGCGCCTGGGTGGATCTCAATGCCGGTAAAAAAGCGGGTAATTTGGGCCAGGATGCGCGCAGGACCCCGCACGCCACGCTTCCACAGCCAGTGGGATACGCGGTGCGACCAGATGGCGTGCAGGCCGGAATAGACCATCGCGTTCTCAACGTCGCCGCGGGCGGCTGGATCATGATCCCGGGCATTGGCTAAATCTTCGCGGATATATTTAATAATGCTCATGCGGACTATAGTACTGGTCACAAAAAGGCACCCGCCAAGCTTGACGGGTGCCTTTTATTCACGGACTAGTTTGCGGGGCTAATTATGCCTCGCGGATGTCCTCGAAAAGAACGGTGGAAACGTAGCGCTCACCAAAGTCCGGCAGGACAACGACGATGGTCTTGCCCTCGAACTCGGGGCGCTCAGCCAGCTTCAGGGCAGCCGAGAGGTTTGCACCGGCGGAAATACCAACCAGCAGACCCTCTTCGGTAGCAAGGGCGCGAGAGAGCTTGATGGACTCCTCGAGGGAGGCGGTCAAAACCTCATCCAGCTGCTCGCGGTCGAGCACGTCCGGTACGAAGTTGGCGCCCAAGCCCTGGATCTTGTGCGGACCAGCCTGGCCTTCAGACAGCACAGGGGAGTCAGCCGGCTCAACGGCAGCGAGGTAAACGTCTGGGTTCTTGGACTTCAGGTAGCGGCCTGCACCGGTGATGGTGCCGCCGGTGCCGACGCCTGCGACGAAGGCATCGACATTGCCCTCGGCGTCGTCCCAGATCTCCGGGCCGGTGGTGGCCTCGTGGATCTTGGGGTTGGCCTCGTTAGCGAACTGGGAAGCCAAGATGGCGTTGCCGCGCTCGGCGACGATCTCGTTGGCCTTATCAACTGCACCCTGCATACCGGCAGCGCCCGGGGTCAAGATGATTTCTGCACCGTATGCGCGAAGCAGGACCTTGCGCTCATTGGACATGGTCTCTGGCATGGTGAGGACAACGTCGTAGCCCAAGGTTGCGCCGGCCAATGCCAGAGCAATACCGGTGTTACCGGAGGTAGCTTCAACGATGGTGCCGCCCGGCTTCAGGTCACCGGACTCCTCGGCGGCCTTGATGATGGCCAGACCGATGCGGTCCTTAACGGAGTTACCAGGGTTAAAGGACTCCACCTTGGCCAGCACGGTGGCACCCTTGCCCTCTGCCAAGCGGTTGATGCGGATGAGTGGGGTACCGCCGATGGTCTCTAGGACATTGTTGTAAATAGCCATTTATTAGGACTCCTTTGGGAATCGTATTCGTGGTCAAATCAGGTACAAGCGCAAGGATACACTATTTAAGTAGACAGAGTGGTATATTTATTACAGACTACCCATTCGGGCATGAAATGTGGGATTCGCGGCCGTGGAGGCAAAGGGGCGATTTCGAATTACCCCCACTTGCTGTCTATAATTCCACGTAGTTACCCGCTGCTCCCCAAGTTTTCGGGGATATCGGGTGCACCTACTTGGTTACCCCCGGACGAGGAAAGAGTCTCATGGAGTCGCATCGCCTCAAAGATGATGAAGAATCCGTACGCGCGGCACTGTCGTCTCTCAAAACCGCCACCGGAATCCCAGTGACGATGTACGCAACATTATTGGCGGATAATCGCCTGCAAATTACCCAGTGGGTGGGTCTGCGTACACCGGCGCTACAGAATCTGCTTATCGATGCCGGCGTGGGCGTCGGCGGGCGCGTCATCACCACCCGCCGCGCGGTGGGCGTATCGGACTACACGCGTGCCACCACCATTTCCCACGAGAACGACAGCGTGATCCAAGACGAAGGCCTGCACTCGATCGTTGCGGTACCGGTTACCGTGCAGCGTGAAATCCGCGGCGTGCTCTATGTTGGCGTGCACTCCCCAGTGCGCCTGGGGGATAAGGTCATCGAGGAAGTCACGATGACGGCGCGGACCCTGGAGCAAGACCTCGCGGTCAACTCCGCGATGCGCCGCGCCGATGGCGGAAAGGGGGGTGCCTCCCGCGGCCATGCCATGAACGGTGCGGAATGGGAACAGGTTCGTTCCACCCACTCCAAGCTGCGCATGCTGGCCAATCGCGTCGAGGACGAGGAATTGCGCAAGGAACTCGAGGCACTTTGCGATCAGATGGTCTCTCCTGTGCGCGTGAAGCAATCGACCAAGCTTTCAGCCCGCGAACTCGACGTCCTCTCCTGCGTGGCGCTAGGCCACACCAACGTGGAAGCGGCGGAAGAAATGGGGATTGGCGCCGAAACCGTCAAGTCCTACCTACGCTCCGTAATGCGCAAGTTGGGGGCACACACTCGCTACGAAGCCGTCAATGCCGCCCGCCGGATCGGCGCGTTGCCCTGATAACCGGTAGCGTATAAAGCTGTGAAAGATCAGTTTATTGTTTCCGGTGGTGCCCGCCTTGCAGGCACCGTCAAAGTAGATGGCGCCAAGAACAGCGTCCTTAAGCTCATGGCCGCCGCATTGCTGGCGGAGGGGACGACGACGCTGACCAATTGCCCAGAGATTCTGGACGTACCTTTGATGAAGAAGGTGCTCGAGGGCTTGGGCTGCGAGGTGACAATCGATGGCAGCACCGTCCGCATTACTACCCCCGCGACGCCGCAATCGAACGCGGACTTTGATGCGGTCCGCCAATTTAGGGCGTCGGTATGCGTCTTAGGCCCACTGACCTCGCGCTGCGGGCATGCAAAGGTTGCGCTGCCCGGTGGTGACGCCATTGGCTCTCGCCCGCTCGATATGCACCAGACTGGCTTGGAGAAACTCGGCGCCACCACGCGCATTGAACACGGCGCCGTGGTCGCTGAAGCTTCCGAGCTTCGCGGCTCTAATATCCGCTTGGACTTTCCTTCCGTTGGTGCGACAGAAAACATCTTGACCGCCGCCGTCTTGGCCGAGGGCACTACTGTTCTTCACAATGCCGCCCGCGAGCCCGAGATCGTGGACCTGTGCGAGATGATGAAATCCATGGGCGCCAATATCGAAGGCGAAGGCACCTCCGAGGTCACCATCCACGGCGTGGACCGGCTTAACCCAACGGAGCACGAGGTCATTGGTGACCGCATCGTGGCCGGCACCTGGGCTTATGCCGCAGCCATGACACAAGGCGATATCACCGTTGGCGGTATTGCTCCGCGTCACCTGCACCTTCCGCTGGAAAAGCTGAAGTCCGCCGGCGCAGAGATTGAAACCTATGAAAACGGCTTCCGCGTGCGCATGGATAAGCGTCCTACCGCCGTGGATTACCAGACGTTGCCTTTCCCAGGCTTTCCGACGGACCTCCAGCCCATGGCCATCGGCATTTCCTCCATCGCCGAAGGAACCACCGTGATCACGGAGAACGTCTTCGAATCCCGGTTCCGCTTCGTGGACGAAATGCTGCGCTTGGGTGCCGATGCCCAAGTGGATGGCCATCACGTGGTGGTACGGGGTAAGGAACATCTTTCCTCTACGCATGTATGGAGTTCCGATATCCGTGCCGGAGCTGGCCTAGTCCTCTCCGCACTGTGCGCCGACGAAGCGACGACCGTTCACGATGTCTTCCATATAGACCGCGGATATCCCCACTTTGTGGAGAACCTTTCGCGGCTTGGAGCCACCATCGAAAGGACGCAGGAAGAAGAAATCTTCTAATTAACCTTCCCCAGTACGCATTTTTCTCGTGTGTGCTGGGGATTTGTGCGTTTCTTGGAGTGGGGTGTAGGTTTATCCAAGTCGCCGAGAGGTAGCCGGTTGGTTACTTTTTAGTGATTTTTTGTACTGACTTGGCTCTAAGATTTGACTTGGTTC
>NZ_JBEHFO010000022.1:0-28259 GCF_040225595.1 Corynebacterium sp. KPL2734
GCCGAAAAAATGGCCGAACTGCTAAGCTATGCCACCGAAATCTAAAATCGTGTTTCCACGACCACTAGAATCCGCCCCGGCTTTAGATTGACCTTGTGCTGGTCGGTCTAAAGCCGGGGTTTGGTGTTTGCGTAGGTTATCCCCACGGCTCGATGGGGTTGCCCTGCCAGATGGCGTTGGCGGGGACGCGGTCACCGCGCATGACCAGCGAACCGGGGCCGACGGTGCTGGATTCACCAATGAGCGAGGCGGGTAGCGCCACCGAGTGGGAGGCGAGCGTGGAGCCGGCCTCGATGGTGACGGTATCCAGGCTCATCACGCGATCCTGGAATAGGTGGGTTTGCACCACGGTACCGGGGCCCACGGAGGCACCGGAGCCGACGTGGCAGAGATCGGTTTCTGGAAACCAGTAGGAATCGATCCAGGCGCCCTTGCCGATGTCTACGCCCAGACCCCGCAGGCCCAGGTTGATCTCTCCTGTGCCGTAGGTGTGCTGGAAGAACCACGGGGCGGCGACGACCTCCACGAAGGTATCTTGTAGCTCGTTGAGCCACACGAATACGCTCCACAGCGGGTGGTCGGCCGCGCTATGCCTTCCCACGCAGATCCACTTCACGGCAATGGTCACGGCCATGGCGATAGCGCCCATTGCCATGAGCACGAGGCCGGAAAGTGCCCAGGTGGTGAGGAAGCCGACATCGGCAAGCAGGTAATACAGCGTCCCCAGGGTGGCGGCGAGCAGCATGGCCGAGAACATCGGCGCGAGCAGGCGCATGGTCTCCACGATGCCGCGGGCGGCCTTGAGCTTGAACCCCGGGTTATAGGTCAGGGCCTCGGCGGACTCAGCGGGGGCATCGATCTGCGCGGTAACGCGCCGCATGCGCTCTGGTGGGGAACCCCACCAGTTGGCGCCGGACTTGGTCTTCTTCGGGGTGGAAGATAACACCGCAACCAGGGAGTTCTTGGAAAGCTTGCGCCCAGGTGCGGTAATTCCGGAGTTGCCCACGAAGGAGCGCTTGCCCACCTTGGCCTCGCCGGAGTGAATCCAGCCGCCGCCGAGCTCGTAGCCGCCGATCATGGTGTCATCGGCAAGGAAGGCGCCGTCTTTGACGTCCGTGAGTGCGGGGATCATCACGGCGGTGGAAATCTCCACGTCCTTGCCAATGCGCGCGCCCAAAGCGCGCAGCCACCGCGGGGTCAGCTGCGAGGCGTAGAGCGGGAAGAGCTGCGTGCGGGCCTCATCCATGAGGCGTTCGATGGTCCACAGGCGCCAGCCGGCGGCAGAGCGCACCGGGTTCACGCCGGGCGAAATCCCGATGGACAAGATGCGCACGCCCAGCCAGGTCTGCAGCATGTAGGTGGCAAAGGCCGCAAGTGCTGCAAGGGGAGCAAAAAGCACCGCGCCGATGAAGCGGTTGCCGGAGGTGGAATGGACCAGTGCCAAATCCACGATGGCGCCGATAAGCAGCGCGATGAGCGGCTGCGCGGCCAGGAAGAGCGAGGTCGCGCCGTAAATGGCCACCCACCAGGGGCGGCGCTTTGGTGGCTTGGAGGGGAAGCGGTGCTTGGAGCGGCCCACCTTCTTGGCGGGCGAGCCGGACCAACGCTGGCCGTCCTTAATCTTTTTGCGGCCGGTGACGGTGGAACCTGCCTCCACATGGGCGTACTTGCCCACCACGGTGCCAGGCAGCAGGGTAGAGCGCGCGCCCACGCGGGCGCCTTCCTTGATGTCGATGGCGCCGACGTGGAGGACGTCGCCGTCGAGCCAGTAGCCGGTGAGATCGACCTCCGGTTCCACCGCGGCGTGCTTGCCCAGGGTGAGCAGGCCCGTCACCGGTGGCAGCGAGTGCAGGTCTACGCCGCGCTTCATCTTCACGCCCAGGGCCCGGGCGTAGTTATTGACCCAGGTGGCACCGGCAATAGAGCGCGATCCGGAGGCATCGGCCCACCGTTCCGCAGCCCAGATGCGCAGGTGGGTCGAACCACCGCGCGGATAATCGCCGGGCGTAATGCCGGCGGTAATCAGGCGTGCGCCAAAGCCACCGATGGGAATGCGCCCCAGCGGCGTGGCAAAGATGAGCACCAGCGCAATGACCAGCCACCACGGGAAGGACTGTGCCCAATTAACGCCCAAGGCGGAGGCCACGGTCGAGCCCAGCATGAGCCAGCCCAGCCAGGTAGTCGCCGCCAGCGTCATGGCGGGGATCTGCAGTAGCGTTTGGGCCACGCGGGTCTTAGCGCCCACGGGGGTGACCTCGCGCAGCGGTGCTTGTTGCTCCGCCTTTGGGCGCGGTTCGGCGCCGGCGATGAGCTCTGCCAGCGAACCAAGACGTGGGTGATCATAGAGATCGCGTACGGCCACGGTGGGGTAGCGATCGCGGATGTGGCCCACCAGCGTCGCTGCGGCAAGCGAGGTGCCGCCAAGGTCGAAGAAATCGGCGTTCTCATCTTCCACGGATACGCCGAGGGTCTCGACCCAGAGCTCGGCCAGCCACTTCTCGGTCTCCGTCAGCGTGGTCGATTCCACGCCAACGCCGGGCAGTGGCCACGGCAGCGCCTTCTTATCCACCTTGCCGGAGGTGCGCACCGGCAGCTCATCCATCACGCAGATGCGCGGGACCAGCGCCGCGGGCATGGTTTCCGCCAGGCGTTCGTGGGCCACGCCGTGGTTAAATCCGCGCGCCTCATCCTCCAGCGAGACGTACCCCACCAGCACGGATTCACCGCCGGGGGTCTTTTGCACGGCCACGGCGGAGTTGTAGACGTTATCCAGCGCGGCGACATTTGCGTCGACCTCACCCAGCTCAATGCGGCGCCCGCCAATTTTTACCTGGTCATCCACGCGGCCTACAAAGTACAGTCCGTCTTCTTCCAAGCGCACGTGGTCGCCGGTGCGGTAGGCGCGCTGCCAGCCCATGGATTCCAGCGGCGCGTACTTCTCCGCATCCTTCTGCGGGTCCAGGTAGCTAGCCAGGCCCACGCCACCGATGACCAATTCGCCGGTCTCACCCAGGCCAACGGGTTGGCCCTGCTTATCGATGACCACCAAGTCCCACCCATTCAGCGGCAACCCGATCGACACCGCGCGCCCCGGAATCATCCGTTGCGCACAGGCGACGACCGTGGCCTCCGTGGGGCCGTAGGTATTCCACATTTCGCGGTCCTCGGTGGCCAGGCGGTCCACCAATTCCTGGGAGCAGGCCTCGCCGCCGACGATGAGCAGGCGGATATTATCCAGCGCCTCCGCAGGCCACAGGCCCGCCAGGGTGGGGACCGTGGAGACAACGGTGATATCGCGCCGGATGAGCCACGGTCCGAGGTCCATGCCAGATCGCACCAAGGAGCGCGGGGCGGGAACCAGGCAGCCGCCGTGGCCCCAGGCCAGCCACATCTCCTCGCAGGATGCATCGAAGGCAACGGAAAGCCCAGCCAGCACGCGGTCTTCCGGGCCGAGCGGGCCGTGGGGGTGATCGATGAGGAAGAGGCTGGCCTCCGCGTCCACGAAGGCGGCCGCCGAGCGGTGGCTTACGGCCACGCCCTTCGGCTTGCCCGTGGAACCGGAGGTAAAAATGATCCACGCGGTGTCTTCAGGCCGCGGGGCCTCGACGCCCTCTGCCGCGTGGCGCGGGTGTTCGCGCAGGAAGCGGAAGCCGTCATCGCTAAACAGGCCATCAATATCGGCCTCCCCAAAGACCATCTCCGCGCGCTCTTCCGGATCGTCCGCATCCACAGGAACGTAGGCCGCACCGGCGGCCAGGGTGGACAGGATGGCGAGGTAAAGATCCCGCCTGCCGGAGGTCATCCGGATGCCGATGCGATCGCCACGGCGCACGCCGTTGACGTGCAGCTCCGCGGTCCACAGCTGGACCTCGTGGACGAGTTCGGCGTAGGTGATGATTTCGCCATCGTCAAGCGCGGCGGCTTCCGGATGGATCTCAGCCGTGGTGGTAATAATGTCCCACAACGTGCGCGGGCGCGGGGCTAAATCGCGCAAGAGAAACTGTTGCGGGACGCTGGGAAGATCTAAATTAGGACTACTACACTCTTCGGGTTCGTCCATCCTTATGCCTCGTCCTCGTCCGCGGCGATGATGGCCTTAGCCAGCTTGCGCAGGTGCTTGAGCTGCTTATTGGTGGAAACGTCGAGCGCGTCATCCTCGGCGTTGGCGACGAGCTCCGCTAAGTCCTTATAGGTCTTGGTGCCCTTCTTGGTGCACGCCACGATTTGGCGGCGGCGATCCTTGGGATCGCGCTCGCGCTTGGCCCAGCCGCGCTCCTCGAGGGCATCAATTAGCCGCACCATATCGGAGGCGTCGATGGCTAAGGTGTCAGACAGGAAGGACTGGGAAGCGGCATCCGCCTCCACGAGACAGGTAAGCACCCAGAACTCCCGGATGGTCGTCTGCTTGGTCTGCAGAGCTACCTCGACGCCATCGCGGGTACGACGGCGCAGGCGCTCTAGCTGGAAGGATGGGGATTCGAGCAGGGAGGTTGGTATGCCAGAATTATTAGTGGAAGCCATACCATCATCATAATCTCAAAAGATGGGTAAAGACCAATTAATCGCGGACGACGGGCAGGCCATCCGCCTCCCACTGGTTGGTGCCGCCCTCGACGTTAATAACATCCCAGCCCAGGGAGTTCTCCAAATACTGGCACACCTGCGCGCTGCGCCCGCCTAGGTGGCAAATCACATAAATATCGCGGTCCGGGTCAATTTCCTGGATGCGACCCGTTATCTCACTCATCGGAATATGGGTCGCACCCTGCGCATACACGGCGTCCCATTCGTCGTTTTCGCGCACATCGATAAGCTGCGCGCCTGCTGGAACTTCGGTGGGTTGTACGTTTTGCATACCCCGCAGTCTACGTGCCGCGCGCTAGCCGCCGTAGGTGGCCGCGGACAGGTACTGCAAGATTGCCTTCACGCGGCGGTTATCCTCGCTGGGGTCCAGGCGCAGCTTGGTAAAGATATTGGAGACGTGCTTGGCCACCGCGGCGTTCGAGAGCACCAGCTCGGCGGCGATGTCCTTATTGGACTTCCCGCGCGACATCAGCTCTAGGACCTCGCGCTCGCGCGGGCTGAGCTCGCCCAACCCGCTGCGCCCAGAGCGCATGAGCGCCTGTGCCACCGTCGGATCGATGACCGTGCCGCCCTGGGCCACCACCTCCAGGCTGGCCAGGAAATCGCGCACCTCAGAGACGCGATCCTTGAGCAGGTACCCGGTGCCCGCATCCGGGGAATCAAACAGTGCTACCGCATACGCCGGCGCCACGTACTGCGATAACACCATCACCGGCAGGCCCGGATAAGCCCGGCGCAGCGCCACCGCCGCCTTCAGCCCATCATCGCCCATCTCCGGCGGCATGCGCACATCCGTAATCACCACATCCGGCAACTGGGCACTCAGCTTGCCGATGACCCCCTCCAGCTCCATCGCCGTCCCCGCTCTGCCCACGACCTCGTGGCCGCGGCGTTCCAAGAGCCCGGCAAGCCCCTCGCGCAGGATCGCGGAGTCATCCGCAATCACAATCCTTAATCCACTCATGCTGATACTCCCGTCTGCCCGCGCTCCAAAAGGAGCGGAATCGTGCACCTTACCCGCGTCGGTCCGCCCTCCGGTGAGGACAGCGACATCTCCCCGCCAAAAGCTGCCAGCCGCTCGGCCATGCCGGCAAGCCCGCGCCCCGGCTTCACCCGCGCCCCGCCTGGGCCCTCATCCACGACCGAAATACGTAGTGCCGCATCCGAGGTGATGAGCACCGAAACCGGCGCGCCGGGCGCGTGCTTGGCGGCATTGGTCAGCGCCTCGGCGCCGAAGAAATAACCGCAGGCCAGCACGCTGGCGGAAAGCCGCGGCAACGGGTGTGGGGCGTAGACGCTGACGTGGGGGCCGTGGGCGGAGGCGGCATCGGCAAGCGCGGCCACCAAACCGTGATCCTGGAGGACCTGCGGGTGAATGCCGTGCACCGTCGCGCGCAGCGAACGCAGGCCGCGATCCACGTCCTGCTTGGCGGCGGTGAGCAGCTCGGCCTCAGAGCCGGTGGCATCCAGCAGGGCCTCACCGAGCTTCATGCTTGCCGCCACCAAATATTGCTGCGCGCCATCGTGCAGGTCTCGCTCGATGCGGGCGCGCTCTACCTCGTAGGCATCCGCAATCGCGCGGCGCGAAGCCGTCAGCTCTGCGATGACCCGCGCCTGCCGCTCCTCATTGCTGGTGGCCTGCTTCTTGCTGAAAAACACGCCCCCAAGCCTAATCGCGCGCGCCCCGGGCAGGGGTGAAGCTAGCACTACCCGGAAAGTATCCTTAGCGCTGTAGGAATAGCGCGCCCGGCACGGTGAAATGAACAGCATGACACAAACACTTTCCCTCCACGACATCACGAAGGATTTTGGCGGCGGCCCCGTGCTGGCCGGCATTACCCTGGACATCACCCCAGGCGAGCTCGTCGCGATCATGGGGCCCTCCGGCTCCGGCAAATCCACGCTGCTGCACTGCATGTCCGGCGTGCTCACGCCCACCGACGGCAGCGTCCGCTTCGGTGACGAATACATCTCCACGCTTTCCGATGCCGCCCGCTCCCGCACCCGCCTCCGCCACTTCGGCTTCGTCTTCCAAGACGGCCAGCTGCTCCCGGAACTGACCAATCTGGACAATGTGGCGCTGCCCGCGATGCTCAACGGCCTGGGCCGGCGCGCTGCCCGCGCGAAGGCGCTGCCCGCGCGAAGGCGCTGTCGCTGCTGGACCAGCTGGGGCTCGGCGATCTCGCGGAGCGCCGCCCCGCCCAAGTCTCCGGCGGCCAGGCCCAGCGCGTGACCATCGCCCGCGCCCTCGTGGCCAACCCCGGCGTCGTCTTTGCCGATGAACCCACCGGCGCCCTCGACCAAGCCACCGGCCACGAGGTCATGCAGATGCTGACCACCACCGTGCGCCAATCCGGTGCCAGCCTCGTCATGGTCACCCATGACCCCAAGGTGGCGGACTGGATGCAGCGCCGCGTGGAAATCCGCGACGGCATCATTCACGATGACCGCCGCTTAGGAGTGCAGCCATGAACACCGCGACCCTAGTCCTCGGCCTCCAGCGCGAATCCGTCCGCGCCCGCTCCGGTGCCGGCATCGTCAGCGTGCTCGCCATCGTGAGCTTGACGCTGGGCGCCGCCATCGCCTTCCTCGTCGCCGGCGGCACCTGGATGTTCTGGCAGCGCGCTCATCACCCAGAAGACGCCGTGCCCGCCCTGCGCGCCGCCGCCGGCGAAACCCCGGAGAATTACTTCCTGCCCTGGTTCGTCCTCGCGCTCATGGCCTGCGCGTTTATCGTTCCAGCCCTGTTTAACCTGACCGCGCAGGCCGCCGTCCTCGGCGCCTCCGGCCGGGAACAGCGCCTGTCCACCCTCCGCCTTCTGGGCCTAAGCTCCCACCAGGTTGAGCGCATGGCCGCCGTCGAGACCGGCATCCAAGCCCTCATCGGTATCGTGCTCGGCTGGCTCATCAGCGTGCTCATCGCCCCCGTCTTCACGCACGTGAAATTCCAGGACCGTCCCGTCGCCTTCGAGGAAATCATCCTGCCCTGGTGGGGATACCTCGCGGTGGCCGCAGTCCTTTTCCTCCTCGCCCTCGCCGCGGCCCTTGCTGGCATGTGGCGCGTGCGCGTCAGCCCCCTCGGCGTGGCTAAACGCCAGATGCCCGCCGCTTTCCGATGGTGGCGCCTCATCGCCTTCCTCCTCATCGTCACCGTCGGCGGTGTCCTGCTCAAAGGCCAATCCGGCACACCCGAAATCTCCATGGCCGTCCCGCTCTTCGCGGTGATCATGAGCATCAACCTGGTCGCGCCCTACCTCTTGCAAATAGGCGCGCGCCTTTTGGCTTTGCTCCCGGGCACCGCACACCTCGTGGCCTGTCAGCGCGTGGGCGCCAACGCCCGCCGCGCCTGGTGGCAAAGCGCGGCCATCGGCTTCTTCGGCTTCCTCGCCGGCTTCCTGATGGGCTCGCCCAATGGCACCGATGCGCTTGCCACCGCGATGAAAGAAGAACAAGAAACGGGCATCGTGTTCCGAGACGTCTCCACCGGGGTCGTCCTGACCTTGCTCTTCGGCTTCGCGCTGACCAGCATGTCCATCTTCCTCGGCCAAGTATCGTCCGCCTTCGAGGACAAAGAACTCATCCGCTCCCTCGACCTGATGGGCGTGCCGCGCCGCTTCCAATTCCGCACGAACACCCTCGCCGTGATGGGACCCATCGTCGCGCTCAGTATCTTCGGTTTCCTCTTTGGTGCCGGCATCGCCGGCATAATGTTCTTGAGCATCGTCTGGGGGGAAGGCGTCGACCTCGCCGGGAGGCTCCTCATTTCCTTCAGCTTCCTCGCCGTGGGCTGGGCGGTGACCTTCCTCGCCATCGCGCTCGTCGAGCCCCTGCGCGGCCACGTTCTCCGCAGCGGCCGCCGCAAGGAATAGCCGGTTTCCGGCGGCTGCGCTCACCCTGGGCGCGGCCTTGGTCCTAGCGCCGCGCGCCTTCATGCCTCCACAAGCGGTGCCACTGCCACGGCGGCCGCGCAAAGGGGCGCTTATTCTTTGCCGTGGCCATTACTTGCTGCACCACGAAATCCGGGTAGTGGTCAATCGTCGTCGCGGTGAAGTGGAGGGGCTTCCAGCCGCGATGGACGGCATCGTTAAGCTTGTGCCTGTCCAACTCAAACTGGCGGCGGTTTTCTCCCCGGTGGTAGGCGTAGCCATCAACCTCGATGGCAATCTTGTGCTCCTTAATCACCAGATCCCAGTGGTAGGGGCCTATTTTTATGTTGTTCTGGACCGTGAAGTGCGGCGCGAGGGAGCGCGTTAACTGGCGCTCCGGCACGCTATCCGTGCCGATGATCGCCCTGTCCAACGCACGCTTTACCGGCCGCGGAAACCGCTGGTAGTCCAGCTTATTCAGCTCTAGCCGTTGGAGTCCGTCCTTGCCGGAGTAGAAGTCCTCGAGAAAAGCGACCGCATCATCCTCCGGCATAGCCTCGACCGCCTGTAGCGGATTGCACACGGTGACGCCGTCCCAGGTCAACGCGCCCTTCGGCCGGGCGCGGCGCGAGGTGAAGTACTTACTCGACGGCAGCGATGAGCTGCGCAGGAACTCCAGCGGAAAGCGCAGCGGCTTTTCGACGTGCTTGAGCGCCGCCGAGTAGCCGTCGAGCGCGCAATCCGGCCATTGCTCGCTCATGATGCGCGCGAGCTGGTTCGGCGTCGGCTCCTCTGACAGGCAGAAGCCGTTCGCAATCCGGACGGCCCCTTGGCGTACCGCGTGCTGAGCGGCACTTTTCCCCCGAAAAATCTCCATTCGTATCCCTCGATCCCCCGAAGCGAAGGTTGTGCGGCCGGTTTTGGCGGTTTGTTGGCGTGTTTTGCGGCGGGCTGCTGGTGTTTGGGCCCGTGTTTGATGCGTTTTAACAAATAGTGGCCGCAAACCCCACGGTTTCCGTGGCCTATTTGCAAAAACGCATCAGCTGGGCGCCAAAAGGGTCACTTGGGCGCCACAGCAGGCTTCTTTGCCGCGAAAAACCCGCGGCCAAGTCCCCCGAAACCCAGCAGCCTACTTCAGGCGAGCCTTGGCCTCTTCCAGAATCTTCTCTGCCTCGGCCTTGTCGCCCCAGCCGGAGCCGGAAACTTCCTTGTTGGGCTCAAGATCCTTGTAGTGCACGAAGAAGTGCTCGATTTCGTCCTTGATGTGCTGTTCCACATCGTCGATGTCCTGGTAGCGCTCCCAGCGTGGGTCATCAATGACGGCGAGCAGCTTGTCGTCGCCGCCGGCCTCATCGGTCATCTTGAACACGCCTACGATGCGGGCTTCAACGATGACACCTGGGAAAACGGGCTCGGGGAGGATGACGAGGGCGTCGAGGGGATCGCCGTCTTCGCCAAGCGTGTGGTCGATGAAGCCGTAGTCGGCGGGGTAGGCCATTGGGGTGAACAGGTAGCGGTCCAGGTAGACCTTGCCGGACTCGTGGTCCACCTCGTACTTATTGCGGGAGCCCTTTGGGATTTCAATGGTTACTTCAACGCTCACAGTGATGTCCTCCATATGGGATTGGGTGTTAATTACTGTCAATAGTCTAGCGCGTTGCCCATCCGCGCTAGGGTTGGTGGCGATGAAAGCAAAGAAGGTTTGGTGGTCAGTAACCGCGCTGGTGGTCACGGCGGCGGTCGGGGGCACGGCTGCGCTGGGAGTTAGCATCCAGCGCGAGTACGGCGATCTCTCGCATGGCGAGGCCGAAACGGTGCAGGCCCCGGAAAATCCCCTGCAGCCGGCTAAGGCGCAGGACGTGGACTTTGCGGCGCTCAGCGCAAAGCTCGATGAGCTGGGCAAGAGCGAGGATTTGGCTACCTTTGGCGGGCAGGTAATCGATAGTGAGACCGGCACGGTGGTCTGGGAGAGCGATGCGGATAAGGCGCTGACCCCGGCTTCGTCGACGAAGGTGCTGACCACCGCCGCGGCGACGCTGGCCCTGGATGAGTCGAAGCGGATTACCACCAAGGTCTACCGCGGCAAGGACCCGAACAATGTGGTGATCAAGGCGGCTGGCGATGTCTGGATGACCAACGAGCAGCTCGATGACCTGGCGGATCAGATTAAAAAGACCGGCACCCAGGTGGCGGGCGTGTACATCGATACCTCCGCGTGGACGGGCGAGCCGCAGGCGCCGGGCTGGGATCCGGAAAACGTCGACGAGGGTTTCGTCGCGCCCATGGAGCCGGCCATGTTGTACGGCGGGCGCATGGGCGCTACGGAGGGCGATGTTCCGCGCAGCCACACCCCGGCCCTCGATGTTGCGGGCGAGCTGGCCAAACGCCTGGGCACGGATAAATTCGCCCCCGGCACGGTGACGGAAGGCGCAGAGCAGCTGGCCAGCGTTGAGTCGGATCCCCTAGGTGAGCGCGCGCTGGAGATGGTGCGGCATTCCGATAACGTCATGGCGGAGGCTATTGCCCGCGAGCTTGCCGATGCCCGCGGCAAAAACCCCAGCTTCCAAGCAGGTACCCAAGCCACGCTGGACGTGCTGCGCGAGCACGGGTTCGATGTGAGCGGCGTGGATATCAAGGACAACTCGGGTCTTTCTGTAGATAACCGGTTGAGCGCGAGCGTGCTGGCGGAGATTGTCAACGGCGCGGTCGAGGAGCCGCAGCTGCGCCCCTTGGCGGCGTATCTGCCGGTCGCAGGTGGCGACGGAACGCTGCACGAGCGCTACGGGGAGTCCGCGGCGCGCGGATTTGTCCGGGCGAAGACCGGCACATTGACCGGCGTATCCGCGCTGGCGGGCACCGCGCAGGGCCAATCCGGGCGCGTGTATTCCTTTGCGTTCTTGGTCAATGATGGCGAGATTATGGCGGCGCGCGCGGCCCAAGATGACCTTGCCGCGGCGCTGCACGAGTTCTAAATGAGCCCACAGCTTGGAGTAACGCCGTTTTGGCCGCGGGTCTCGCCGCACTTTTTGGCCTGCCGACGCGCGGTCCGTGCAGCACAGATGGACCACACCGTGGCGGTGGGGCTATCCGGCGGCGCGGATTCTTTAGCGCTGTGCGCGGCGATGATCGCGGAGGGCCACGACGTAATCGCATTATGCGTGGATCACGGCTTGCAGGATGGTTCGCGTGAGCAGGCTGGAAAAGCCGCTCGGCAAGCAGAGAGTTTGGGTGCGCGGGCACGAGTGCTCGCAGTGCAAGTGCCGGACAAAGGGGGGAATTCGCTGGAAGCGGTGGCTCGGCAAGAGCGCTACCGAGCGATGTCCGCGGCCGCGTGCGGGGGAAGAAGTCCGCTGGAGCTGGAGATTGCCGTGGCGCATACGGCTGATGACCAGGCGGAAACGCTCCTTCTTGGCGCTCTGCGCGGGCGGGTGGCCGGCATGCCGGAGCGGGCAATAGTGGAAGGCGCGCGCGTGGTGCGGCCATTTCTGCAGGTGCGGCGTGCCGATACGGAGGGCGCGTGCGCGGAGCTAGGGCTGGACGTGTGGCAGGACCCGCAGAACGCGGATACGGATTTTCGGCGGGTAGCGCTGCGCCGGGAGATCATCCCAGAGTTGTCGCGGGTTATCGGCGGTGATGCGGTACCGGCGTTGGCGCAGGCGGCGATGGATACCGCGCGCGATGAAGAATACCTCGCCACGCCGGCCACCGCGGACTGTGCGGAATTGGCCGCGCTGCCGGAGCCGCGGCGCCGACGCGCTATTGCAGCCTGGCTCATCGAGCGGGGAGTGAAGGTGACGAGGGAGGGGATCGGGGGCATCGGCAAGCTGTGTACCAACTGGCACGGACAAGGGCCGGTGGCTGTGAGTTCGGCGCGGCAGGCGGGGCAGAGGTTGGAAGTAGCACGTATAGGTGGCAAACTGGCACTATTGTCTGGTCATTAAAGGAGCGCACACGTGCACGACAAGAAAGACTTCGCCGTCCCCGCAAACCGCTACGGAGACGATGTAGAAGCAATCCTCATCACGGAAGAGGAAATCAAAGACCGCGTCCAGCAGCTGGCGGATGCGGTGTCTGAGAAATATGCCGACGCTGAGCAAGACCTGCTTTTGGTCTGCGTATTAAAGGGTGCGGCCTTTTTCCTGACGGACTTCGCGCGCAAGCTATCCATCCCCTCGGAGCTGGAGTTTATGGCCGTCTCCTCGTACGGCGCCTCCACGTCTTCTTCTGGGGTGGTGCGCATCTTGAAGGACTTGGACCGCGATATTGCCGGGCGCGATGTGGTCATTGTGGAGGACATCATCGACTCGGGCCTGACGCTATCCTGGCTCATTCGCAACCTGCGGGGGCGCAACCCGAAGTCGCTCAATGTGGTGACCTTGTTGCGCAAGCCGGAAGTGGTAAAGGCGCAGATCGATCTGCTCGATGTGGGCTTTGATATCCCCAATGAGTTCGTCATTGGCTATGGCCTTGACTACGCGGAACGCTACCGCGACCTGCCCTTTGTGGGCACCCTTCACCCTGATGTCTATACCACCAACTAAAATCGCGCAGTAATGAAAAACAATAAACTCCTTCGCTACGGCGGCATTGCGGCGCTGATCCTCGTAGCGCTGTATGCCTTTACGTTCTTTAGCAACGAGACCCGCGGATACGTGGACGCGGATACCTCCGTGGCCCTAAAACAGCTGCAGGATAAAAACGTTGACGAAGTAGAAATTGATGACCGCGAGCAGCGCCTGCGCATCAAGCTCAAGGACGAAATCACGGTAGAAGAGCGCGAGGGCGTTGAAGAGATCGTGTCTCAGTACCCCGCACGCGCCTCCGAGCAGGTCTTTGATGCGGTCAAGGATTCGGGTGCGGAGAAGTATCAGACCAACGTCACCCAGGATTCCTTCTTGGGCTCCATGCTCAGCTTCCTGCTGCCGATGGTCATCCTCTTCGGCCTGCTGTTCTGGCTCATGTCCCGCATGCAGCAGGGCGCCGGTGGCATGTTCGGCATCGGCGGCTCCAAGGCCAAGGAGCTGACCAAGGATATGCCGACCAATACCTTCGAGGACGTTGCCGGCGCGGATGAGGCCGTGGATGAGCTGCAGGAGATCAAGGACTTCCTGGAAGATCCGACCCGCTACCACGACTTAGGTGCCAAGATTCCGCGCGGCGTGCTGCTTTATGGCCCTCCGGGTACCGGTAAGACGCTGTTGGCCCGCGCCGTTGCGGGAGAGGCCGGTGTGCCGTTTTATTCCATCTCCGGTTCGGACTTTGTGGAGATGTTCGTCGGTGTCGGTGCCTCCCGCGTGCGCGACCTGTTCAAGCAGGCCAAGGAGCACAGCCCGTGCATCATCTTCGTGGACGAGATCGACGCCGTGGGCCGCCAGCGCGGATCCGGTACCGGCGGCGGACACGATGAGCGCGAGCAGACCCTGAACCAGCTGCTGGTGGAAATGGACGGCTTCGGCGACCGCGAGGGCGTTATCCTCATCGCGGCCACCAACCGCCCCGATATTTTGGACCCGGCGCTGCTGCGCCCGGGCCGTTTCGACCGCCAGATTCCGGTCACCAACCCGGACCTGGCCGGCCGCGAGCAGATCCTGCGCGTGCACGCCAAGGACAAGCCCTTGGCAGAAGAGGTCGATGTGGCGCAGCTGGCCAAGCGCACCGCCGGCATGTCCGGTGCGGACCTTGCCAATGTGCTTAACGAGGCCGCGCTTCTCACCGCCCGCATCGGCGGCAACGTCATTACCTATGACGCGCTGGAAGAGGCCACCGACCGCGTGGTGGGCGGGCCACGGCGCCAGGGCAAGATCATCTCCGAGCACGAGAAGAAGGTCACCGCGTACCACGAGGGCGGCCACACCCTGTCCGCGTGGGCGCTCAAGGACATCGAGCGCGTGTACAAGGTCACCATCCTGGCCCGCGGCCGCACCGGTGGCCACGCCATGACCTCGCAGGAAGACGACAAGGGCATGTACACCCGCGACGAGCTGTTTTCCCGCTTGGTCTTTGCCATGGGCGGCCGCGCCGCCGAGGAATTGGTCTTCGGTGCTCCCACCACCGGCGCGTCCTCCGATATCGAGAACGCCACCAAGATCGCCCGCGCGATGCTGACGGAATACGGCTTTTCGCCCGACCTGGGCACCGTTAAGTACGGCCAGGAGCAGGGCGATCCATTCAGCCAGATGGGCGGGGGCGGCGGCTCCATCGATTACTCGGATGACGTTGCCGCCAAGATCGACGAGCAGATGCGCTACCTCCTCGAGCGCGCGCACGAGCAGGCCTACGACATCCTGCGCACCAACCGCGAGTTCCTGGACAAGCTGGCCGAGGCTCTCCTTGAGAAGGAGACCCTGCGCCGGCCGGACCTGGAGAGCATCTTCGACGGCATCGTGCCGCGCGATGCCTATGATGTCTTCCCCGGCGAAGACGATCGTTTCCCGCGCCAGATTGGTTATGCGCCGGTCAAGACGCCGGTCGAGCTGGCCAAGGAGCGCGGCGAGGAGCTTCCTAAACGCATGACGCTTCTCGATGCCTCCCGGGCCGCCCGCGAGCGCCGCCTCGCCGGCGAAGAGCTCAAGGGCGAGGTTGGCTTTAACTTTGGCCAGCACGCTGGCGACTACGTGAACCCCGAAACAGTGCGCGAGCTGCACGGCGGCGGTAGCGATTCCGAGAACCGCAGCGGCCGCGCGGATCAGAACAATCACGCGGACCAGAGCGAGCGCGGCGACCGCGCCGACCGGAGCGACCACGACCACGCCGACCACAACGACCGCGGTGAGCGCGATGGTGGGGAAGGGCGATCGGATTCGGCATCGGAAAGCAGGGGCAAGCACCACAAGCCAGAGGGAGAAACCAGCCAATGGTTCACCCCAGGCTGGAATGAGTCTTCCCACCGCGATAATCCCTACGCGCGCGATGCGGAAAAGTCGCGCGATGATAAAGAGTAAGAAGTACGTGCATGTCTGAAAATCACACTGATAACCAGCAGGTGCCCGCCCACGCGCTGTATGACCAGGAGCGGGCGGAGGCGGCCGTTCGCGAGCTGCTCCTTGCCGTGGGCGAGGACCCTGACCGCGAAGGCCTGCGCGAAACCCCGGCACGTGTGGCCCGCGCCTACCGAGAGGTATTCGCCGGCCTGCACGAGGATCCGACGGAGGTGCTGCACAAGACCTTCGCGGAGGATCACCAAGAACTGGTCTTGGTGCGCGATATTCCCATCTATTCCACCTGCGAGCACCACCTCGTGCCGTTTTATGGGGTGGCGCATATTGGCTATATCCCCGGCAAGGATGGGCACGTCACCGGGCTGAGCAAGTTGGCGCGCCTGGCGGATATGTACGCCAAGCGCCCGCAGGTCCAGGAGCGCCTGACCCAGCAGATTGCCGATGCCCTCGTGGATGTCCTCGAGGCCCAATCCGTCATCGTCGTCATCGAGTGCGAGCACTTGTGCATGGCCATGCGCGGCATCCGCAAGCCGGGCGCGACCACAACGACCTCCGCGGTGCGCGGCGGGTTCAAAAATAACGCGGCCTCGCGCGCGGAAGTGCTCAGTTTCATCCGTACGTAGCGCGTACGCAGTCGAGTTTGTCGAGCGAAAAGGAGAACGCAGTGCACCCGGCTTCCTCAGTTGGAGAATTGACCATCGCGAAGCGCACGCTCGTCATGGGCATCGTGAATGTTACGAAGGATTCCTTTTCCGATGGTGGGCGGTGGCTCGACTTTGACGCCGCCACCACTCATGCCCGCGAGCTAGTGGAACAGGGCGCGGACATGATCGATGTGGGCGGCGAATCCACCCGCCCGGGCGCGGTGCGCGTGGAGGCGCAGGAAGAAGCCGACCGCGTGGTCCCGGTCATCCGGGCGCTGCACGAACAGGGCATTCGCACCTCGGTGGATACGATGCGCGCTTCGGTTGCCACCGCTGCGGCCGCGGCCGGGGTGGACATGATTAACGATGTCTCTGGCGGCCTCGCAGATCCTGAAATGTATGCCGCCATGGCCGATGCCGGCGTGCCCGTCTGCCTCATGCACTGGCGCACGCTGCAGGAAGGCGCGTTCGGATCCGCGGCGGGCACGGCGGATCACGGCGGCGATGTGGTCCGCGACGTGCACGAGACCCTCGCCCGCCTGAGCAATAACGCCCTGGATGCGGGCGTGACAAAGGAAAATATCGTGCTGGATCCGGGCCTCGGCTTTGCCAAGAGCCCGCAGGATAACTGGGCGCTGCTTAAAGCCCTGCCCGAGTTTCTAGATGGCGAGTTCCCTATCTTGGTGGGCGCCTCGCGCAAGCGCTTCCTCGCCGCCATCCGGGAAGACCGCGGGGTAGAGGCCAGCCCGCTGCTTGCTGATCCCGCCACCGCCGCCGTGACCGCCATCTCCGCCCAGATGGGCGCGTGGGGCGTGCGCGTGCACGAGGTGGGCGTATCCCGCGATGCCGTCGACGTGGCCGCCGCGTGGAACGCCGGCAAGTCCTATGTGGGCGGCGCCAATGCCACCGGCAGCTACCGCAATGCCGCAACCGGCACTGGTTCAGTGACCTCTACCGCGATGGGTACGGAAAGGAATTAACCATGGCAGATCGCATCGAATTAACCGGCCTGGAATGCTTTGGCTACCACGGCGTCTTTGAGGAGGAGAAGCGCACCGGCCAGCCCTTCATCGTCGATATCACCTGCTGGTCCGAGTTCGCCGAGGCCGCAGCTCACGATGATCTGACCAAAACCATCAATTACGCAGAGCTTGCCGGTATCGCCGCCAACATCGTCGAAGGCCCCTCTCGCGACCTCATCGAGACCGTCGCTAGCGAGGTGGCCGATACCATCATGGTTTCTTTTGCAGACCTGCACGCGGTGGAAGTAACCGTGCACAAGCCCAAGGCGCCGATACCGCGCACTTTTGCCGATGTCGCCGTCGTCGCCCGCCGCTCCCGCAAGCACGCGCGCACCGGTGCCCCACGGCCCGCCTCGCAGGAGGGGACTCCGAAGGGAGCCGACGCGCAGCGCCCCGGCACGAACCCCGGGAGTAAGTAATGCGTGCGGTACTATCCATCGGCTCCAATATGGATGACCGCGTGGAGCTTTTGCGGACGGTATTTACGGAGTTCCGCGAGGACATCGTGGCGGCCTCGCCCGTCTATGCCACCCCGCCGTGGGGAGTAACTGACCAGGATGAATTTTTGAATGCAGTGCTCATCGTGGACGTCCAAGAGAGCCCGTTGGAGCTCTTGCGGCGCGGCCAGAAGCTGGAGGAAGCCGCAGAGCGCGTGCGCGTGCGCCACTGGGGCCCACGCACCCTGGATGTGGACATCGTCGATATTGAGGGCTACAGCTCCTCCGATCCGGAACTTACCGTCCCACACCCCTTTGCCCACGAGCGCGCATTCGTGCTTATTCCCTGGTTAGCCGCCGATGGCGCTGCTAAGTTGAAGGGACAGGATGTCTCCGCGCTGGTTGCCGCATTGAACCCGCAGGAGACCGCCGATATCCACCGCTTGGGCCTGATGGAGGAGTTATGAAACGAACCTCGTTCGGTGCGCTTATCGGCGTAGGGGTATTCATGGCCGCCGCGGCGGCCATCCTCACCACGCGCTTTTATGGCTCCATGATGGCCATCCCAGTCACGGTCTCAGCCACGCTGTGGCTCATGGTGGTGGTGTGTTTGGGGCTTACCTGGAAGGTAGATAAGGCCACCGATGAGGATCACGGCATCGGGTTGGATAACTCGCAGCTTAATCCCATGACCATCGCGCAGTTTATGCTGGTGGGCAAGGCCTCGGCGTGGACGGGTGCGATCGTCGGCGGGCTCTATGCAGGGGTGGCGGTCTACGTCATCCCGAATGCGGGCACCCTTGTCGCGGCTTCCGATGATCTGGTGGGAGTGCTCGCATCCGCGATTGGCGGCATCGTCATGTCCGCGGCTGGCCTGCGATTGGAGCGACACTGCGAGACCCCGCCGCCACCGGACGGGCTTCAAGCGGTACATTAGGGAGCATGACTCAGCCGCGCTCTTCTTCCAAAAATTCGTCGTCCTCGCCGGATTGGGGACAAATTGGGATTATCGCCCTCGTCATCTTGGCCGTTATCGCCAGCATCGTCATGCTCATTTCCGGCTCGGCAGCGGCGCTCAAGATTGCGCTCATCGCCGCCTTGTGGGCCGCGGTGGTGGGCTTTTTCTTGGTGATGCGCTACCGCCGCCAGGCCGAGGAATCCGTGACCAAGCTGGAGCTGCAGGAGCGCGCCCACCGCGCGGAGCTCAAGCAGGCCCGCGCAGCCGAGGGCAAGGAGCTGCCGGATCAGCAGATCCTCGATGAGATTCGCACCGAGCTGGCCTCTATCCGGAAGCAGATTGAGGACTTGTCCGGCCACGAGTTCACCTACGAGCCCGCCGCCTTGCACGCGGAGGCGCGCCGCATCATGGAGCTGGAGGCACAGACCGCCGCGGCGTCCCACCGCAGGGAAGAAAACGTCGACTTTGAGCAGGCGTCTTCCGGTGCGCCGTCTGCCGATGCCATCGCTGGCCGCTTGGGCAATCAACCCTCCGGCGCGCATGCGGACTCGAACCCGCTCAATGACATCATCAGCGAAAACACCCGCGCGCAGCGCAGCACCGGCCGGACCGCCGAGCCGCTTGCCGATGCCCCCATGCCAGCCAGCGCGGACCAGAAGCCGAAGGACGTTTCCTTCGATACCGGCAGCTTCCAGGCCGTGCGCTGGGATTCGGGCGGAGACTCCGACATCAAGCGCCACGGCTCCCAGCACGCGGGAACCGGCAGCGCGGCGCACTCTAGCGCCCGCGGTAGCCACCGCAAGCCAGAGGCTGATACCGCAGCTGAGCAGGCTTCCGATGCGGTGACCCAGAACATCCCGCAGCAGACCACCGGCAAGGATGCGCGCGAGGAATACAAGGGCTCGGGACACCACGTGGCTGCTGAGCAGAAGCAAGCGGCCACGCGCCGCCAGCAGCAGACCCGTGGTCGCCGCCGCAGCGATGAACAGCGCGATGGTTCCGTGTCCGTCTCGGAGCTTCTGGCACAGATGAAGAAGGATAAATAAATGCGTCCACCGCGCATGCGTGTTGCCCTTTTCGGGCGCAGCCTCGCCGGGATTTCCCTGGCCACTGCCATGGAGCGCGCCGGCCATACCGTGGAGATGCTTGATGATCCGGCCGAGCTTGGCTCCTTCCAGGCGCTGATTCTAGCGGTGGGTGAGACACGGTTGGATGCTGCCGTAGAGCTTGTCGAGGACCACGTGCACAAGGGGCTTATCGCTTTCCACACCTGCCTGTCCCGGGGTGTGCAAGGCCTTGATCCGCTGGAGACTCACGGTTGCATCGTGGCGGCCGTCGCCCCCATGGCGGGCGGGCGCTGGGCAGTATCCACGCTGGATGAGCTGGGCGAGAACATTGCTGACTTCGTATTGAGCGAATTCCGGGCGCACGCAGTGCCGCTTTCCGATGCCGAGCGTCCCGCCTTCGCCGCCCGCTCCTACTACATAGAAATGCTTAGCCGCCTGCACCTAGCAGCTGCCGTTGAAGCCAATTTCTTTGCCGAGTTCGATGAGATTCCACCGTCCGAATTCGACATCGATTCAGAGGACATCATTGCGGCCTATCGCGGGGCCACGGATCCCGGAATGCGCCGCCACTACTTAGAAACCGCTCGGCGCTTAGGCGAAGTAGAAGATCGCACCGAATTAGAAATGTGGGCCTTGCAGGAGGAATCCCGATGAGCTTGAAGATGGGACAAGCCACCGTTGTCAGCGAGGTCGATCGCATCCGCATGGTGGGAAGCGCCCTGCGCAAGACCGGTCGCCCCGTGGCCTTCGTACCACTGACCACCGGCGTGCATGCAGGGCATATCGCGCTGGTGCGAGCGGCCCGCCGTATTCGTGGCGCGGTGACCGTCGTGGCTCTCCAAGAGCCTCGCGGCGAGGACGTAGATCTCCTGCGCGCCGAGGGCGTGGATGTCATCTGGGATTACACTCCCGAGAAGCTCTGGCCGCATGGCCGCCGGGTTACAATCGCGACGCGCAGCGTCGCGGTTGAACGCGACGTCCCGGGGTTCCCGGCAGATCAAGACGCTCCCGCGACCACATCTGAGCCCACAAGCTTAGAGCCAGACCTATCCGGCGAGCTCACCCAATACCTGACGCTGATGATGGCGCTCTCGCCCACCGATGTTCTTATCGGGGAGAAAGACTACGAGCTGCTCTTGGCCATTCATCATGCGGTGCAGGACTTGCACCTGGGGGTTCGTGTGCAGGGCGTTCCCGCCGTGCGCATGCCCGATGGCGTAGTGATGAGCCTGCGCAATACGCGCGTGCCTGAAGATAAGCGCGAGGACGTAGCCGCCCTGTCCGCCGCGCTTACCGCTGGGGCACACGCCGCAGAGGCGGGCGCGGAAAAGGTCCGCGAGGTTGCCGCAGGTGTCCTAGAAGCCGCCGGAGTAGAACCGGAATACTTAGAAGTGCGCGGCCGCGATCTGGGCGAACCGCCTGCCGAGGGCGATGCCCGCCTGCTGGTTGCTGCCACCATTGGCGGAGTCAGAGTAATTGACAACGTTGGCCTGCCGTTGGGGATTGGTTTCACTAATATTGAAGAGCACGAGGCTAAGGCCGAGCTCGAGCGCGAAAAGCAGCGCGAACAAAACCAATCCCCGGAGGACTAATGACCGAAATCCACATCCGCGACCTTGACCCGCGCGATGAGCCCAAGGCGATTGAGTTTGCCATCGAAGGCATGCACCTGCACTGGTTTGTGAAGAACCCGCGTTTCGAGCGAGCCTATGGCCGTTATTTTTGGGATTTAGAGCGCGCCCAGGCCACCGATATCTTGGCCGCTTATGCCGATGATGGGCGTTTCCTCGGCGTGATTTTGGCATCGATTAAAGGCGAACCAGCGCTGCCGTATCCGTGGTGGCGCAAGGCCTATGTCAAGGCCGTGGATCTTTTTAACAGCCTGCGCCCTGGCGGTCACCGCGAGGACTACGATGCCGCGAACGAGGACATGTTGTTAAGCTACTTGGCCGAAAACACCGTGGATGGTGAAATCGGCTTCCTCGTCGCTGACCCAAACTCGGGCGTGAAGGGCGTGGGCACCGCGCTCCTTGAGGCCTTTGAGGAGCGCCACCCCGGCAAGGATATTTACCTCTACACCGACGATGGCTGCACCTATCAGTTCTACGATTCCCGCGGTTTTGAGCGGGTGGGGGAGAAGGAAATCTCCATCGATAAGGACCGCGACCTTACCTGCATGCTGTACGTCCGCCACGTGGCGTGAGGCTACCGCGTCACGTGGCGCGGGTCTCCCCGCGCCACCCGCGCCAGGTTAGTTCGCCAGCGCGCCCATCGGATCCCACGCCGGCAGGGTGGTGATCTCGGTGGACTTGAGCGCTTCCTGGTATTGCTCAGGCAGGCGGGATGGGTGGACGGCGATTTCGAAGACGTACTCGTCAAACCAGTCATCGGCCATGGTCCAAAAGCCCTTATCGCCCTTCTCGGTGCCCCAGGAATTCTCCACGCGCCAGCGGGTGACCTCGCCGGACTCGGCAATATCTGCGCCGGTAAAGACCATCGCGTGCGTCATCAGGGACTCGTGCAGGCGGAGGCGGTCTGGCTTTTCGATGCCCATTTCCACCCCATACAGCCCCTCATAATCGTGCAAGCGCTTGGCCCAGACGCCGCTATCGGCATCGGATTGCTGGCTGGTATCGCAGCCGAACCAGACGGGCTGGCCATCCTCGATGGCAGAGCGGGTGGCATCGCGCAATACCTCAACCGGGGCGTTGAGGTAGGTGACCTTTTCACCGGCGACGTTGCCCAGGTAATCCACGGTGTAGAGCTCACCGTAGGAATTGCGCGGGTCATTGACCACGCAGACATACTCGCCCAGGTCCTTGGGGAGGTATTCGCGGGCGAAGTCCTGCGGGGTATAGGTGCCCTCGCGGTGGAAGTTATCGTCCTTATCGCGGTACTGCCACTGGAACTCTGTGGGAGGGAGGCCGAGGTTGGCGGTGAGGATGCGGTAGACATCAGCAAGCGCGTGCTCCTGTGCCCCAGACTTGCCCGCGCGGATCTGGTGGGCGGCGCGACGCAGGACGGTCTCTAGGTTGCGGTTGAGCATGGCGCTGGCCTCGGAGGACGCGGTCTCCGGCATGGCGTACTTGGGCACCACGCCGTACTTTTCCACCAGCGAGACGAACATGGACCACTGGCCGCCATCGCCAATGGGGTCATCCATGAGCTTGGTCAAGGTGCGGTCCGTCATATCGCGGTCCTTGAGCTCGTCTACCGCAGTGAGGAACCAATTGGCCTTTTCCAGCTTGTCGTAGAAGTACAGGTAGGTCTGCGAAAGCTCGAAATCCTTGATGTTGGTGCGGTCCATGATGCCGCCGCGCAGGGAATTCAGGCCCGCAAAAATCCAGCAGCGGCCAGAAGCCTTCTGGTTAGCCGCGCCCCACTTATCGAGCTTGTGGCTGGTCGCCGTGGTGAGCTCGCGCACGAGGTCGCGGTCGACGCTCAGCTTATCGATGCCCTCCTGCGCCACCGCATTCCGCGCCGCCCTGATGGCCGGCTCGCTGGTGAGGGTGGCGTTGGTGGTGTGAACTTCCTGTGGATTAATCTCATTCATTTTTCGATGCTCCTTAGTTCATCCGGTCCCAGAAGGGAAGCTCAACGGGCTCGGTCTCTAGTGCTTGTTGCTGCTCGGAAGTGAGGAATTCTTTGCGCACGGCGATGTGGAAGACGTTTTCGCTGAACCATTCATCCGACATCGTGGCAAAGCCCTTGCCGGGTACCTCGTCGGCGTCGTCTTTGCCCGGTGGCTTGGTGCCCCAGGAGTTCTCCACGCGCCATGCACGGGGTGCACCATCAACTCCGGTCAGCGCCATCGCGTGGGTGGGCGCAGATTCGCCGGAGGTAAAGCGCTCCTCCTTGCTCATGGTGGAATCGATGCCGTAGAGGCCATCGGTATCAACGAGGCCTTCGTCCCACACGGCGTTTTGGAAGGAGAACTGGCGGGAGACATCGCAGCTAAACCACACCGGTTCGCCGGCTTCGATGCTGGCGCGCGCGGCGGCGCGCAGTTCGTCCACATCGACGTTGAGGTAACCGGCGGCCTGTCCACCGGCGAGGTTATTTACTCCAGCGCTGGTGTAGTAGCGGTGCTTGTCGTTGGTGGTACGGGGGTCATCGGCAAGCACGACGTACTCGTCCAACTTCGGCAGGTACTTATCCGCAAACTCGCGCGGGGTGGAGTGCACGCGGAAGAATTGCTCGTCCTTGGTGCGGTAGCTCCACGTAAATTCCTCCGGCGGGGTGCCCAGGTGAATGGCGAGCACGCGTTGTATATCGGTGCGGGCTTGCTTGATAATGCCCCCGCGATCCCCCTCACCTTCCACCGCACGGTGCGCGGCGCGGCGGATGATGGTGGCGATATCGCGGTTCATCTGCGCGGTGTGGCCGGACGAGTGCACCTCCGGCATGACCTCGGCCGGGACGGCGCCGTACTTGTCCACGAGGTTGGTGAAAAATGACCACCAGCCGCCGTCTTCGCCTGTGAGCTCGAGGGAAGTAGCCACGTCGCGGTCATCCCAGTCGGTGCCGTCTTCGGTGAGATCCAACAGCTGGTTGAGCGCGAAGTTGGCGCGCTCTAGTTTGTCGAAGTACTGCAGGTAGGTAAAGGAAAACTCAAAGTCATCGATATTGAGCTCCTTGGCTGCGCGGTGGCGGAATACGTTGAGCGCGGCAAACATCCAGCAGCGCCCGGAGCGCATCTGGTCGGTGACGCTGAGGCTATCGAGTTTTACCTCGGTGGTGGGGTAGAGGGCGGTGATGCGGTCGCGGTCGAGGGCCGCCTTGGCCACCCCTACGCTGGTAATGGCATTGCGCGCGACGCGCAGCTGGGAGTCCGCTGCAGCCTCCTCGCGCAATTGGGACAGGAAGTCATTGGTGAGCAAAGTCATATTCACCGTTTTAGCAGACTGCGATCTCACCCGAGGTCGCTGGGTGCTGGATGGGCCGTTAGAGATCGTTCCAGATCGCTATAGATGCTCCGCCAGCCGCGCCACGGCTTCGGGGCTTCCCACCTCTTCTGGGAGCCAGGGGATCTCGTGGACTGGGGTATCGGGAAGCTTATCGTGCAAGAGCGCCAGGGCCTCGTCTTCGGCGGCGTGCCGGGAGGCCAAGAACTCGCCTTGGTCCGCGGGCGTGCGGCGGTTGACCAGCATGGAGCCCACCCGCACGCCATTGCCGGTGAGATCCGCGTGGAACTCGGAAGATTCCAAGACGGGCAGGCGCTCGGCGGTGAGCACGATGTGGAACACGGTCTTCTTTGAGGTCAGCGCAGTGCGCAGGTGCTCGAAGCGCTCGCGGCGCTGGAAGAGCGTGGCGCGGATTTCCTGATTGCGCCGGTCCACCGGATCATTATCGGTGCCGGACTCCGCGGACATCCCGCGCACCAATGAGCCGAATTTATCGGACTTCTCGCGCCGGGCAAGCAGCCCATCGGTATAGGCAGCCATGATTTCTGGCAGAGCCATCAGCCGGGAGGTGTGACCGGACGGGGCGGTATCGAAGATGAGGTAGTCATACTCGTTAGCGTTTGCGACCAAGGTGGCCATGCGCTCCAAGAGCGCCGCCTCCTGCGTGCCGGGGGATTGGCGGGCCAAGTCTAGGTGCTTTTTTACCTCGCCGTGCAGGTGCTCCGGCATGAACCGGCGCATCGAGGCACCCACGGTCGCGAGGTGTTCCTCGGTGGCGCGGGCCGGATCGAGCTCGATGGCGGAGAGGGAGGGGGTGAGGTGAGTGGGGGCATCGGAAAGCGTGGCATCAAAGATATGCCCCAGGTTGTGTGCTGGATCCGTGGAGACCAACAGCACGTTGCGGTCCTGGGAAAGGGACAGGGCCGTGGCGGTGGCGAGGGTGGTCTTGCCCACGCCGCCCTTGCCGCCAAAGAACATGATGGGCGCGGTTTCTAGCAGCATTGAATATTCTCCAGGGGTGATTTCTCCATGCCCATGCGCGTGTGCCAGGCGTGGAAATCTTCGTAGACCAGCGGCAATAGCTCCAGCGTGTAGTAGCTGGCGGGGTTGGGGATGCCGAGCGCCTCCGAGGCCACCAGCATCATAAATAGGTCATCTTCTTGCTGCTGGGCCTTGGCGAAGACGGCGCGGTACGGGGCTTGGTAGAACTCGTTGAGCCCCGCACCGAAGGCCTTAAGCTTGTCGAGCATGCTGGGGAAGGGGAGCGTCGGTATCATCATCGGTCCACTCCAGCGGCGGTTCCTTGCACGCGTTAGAGATAGCGCCGATCGACTCCACGATGACCCAGATGGAGGCGATGACGATGACGACGTCCATGCCGAAGAGCAGCCAGTTCTGATCCGCGAACAGGGACTTGAGCTGTAGCAGCGCTGCCCACAGCGACATGATGGTGACGAAGATGAGCGGGATGATAACCGGCAGGGTAGGCCGACGCAGATGGGTGAGGATGACCACGACGATGGCCAAGGACAGGCTGGCCATGAGCTGGTTGGTGGTACCGAAGAGCGGCCAGATGGTCATGCCGCCGGAGCCGTCCGCGCCCGCAGAGAAGGTCAGGCCGAAGGCCAGGCCCACCGCGATGATGGTAGAGACTAGGGCCGTGATGCGGATACCCATGATCTCGCCAATTTCCTGGACCACGATGCGCTGCAGGCGCACGCCGGAGTCCATGGTGGTGGCGGCGAAGAGCACGGCCATCGTCGCCAGGATGGTGGCAGACAGCGAGGTGGGAATGCCCAGGCCCTCGTTCATCAGCGCGCCGCCGCCTTGCACGAAGGCATTGACGCCGCCGGCGTTCCACTCGGCGTAGATTTCCTCCCAATTCGCCAGGGTCTTAAAGCCAGCGGTGGTGGCGATGATGGTGCCGAGCGCCAGCAATCCCTCGCCCACAGCGCCGAAGTAACCCACGAAGCGGACATCGGTTTCCTTATCAATCTGCTTAGACGAGGTACCCGAGGCCACGATGCCGTGGAAGCCAGAGATGGCGCCGCAGGCGATGGTGACAAAAAGCAGCGGGAAAATCCCCGGGGTGCCGTCAGGAACGTTCTCACGCACGGCTGGGGCGGCGAGCTCCGGACGGGTGATGAGGAAGGAGCCGTACAAGATAATAAGCCCCACGAAAAGCTGCAGGCCATTGATGTAATCGCGCGGCTGGAGCAGCACCCACACCGGCAGCAGCGAGGCGATGAAGGCGTAGATAAATAGCAGGATGATCCACACGCCGTTGGCGGGAATGCCCAGGACCGTCTCCGGCAACACGACCGGGAAGCGGTCGCCCAAAACCATCAGCGAGTACAGCGCCACCACGCCCACGAGGGAGACCAGCGGCAGGTTCCAGTTCAGGCGGTAGATGGCCTGGCCAATCAGCAGCGCGACGGCAATGGCACCCCACGTAGGAATGACCGCCGAGGGCGTGGAAATAAGCAGGTTCGAAATCACCACGGCGAACGCGGCATTGACCATGAGCAGCAGCAAGAAGATCACGATGAGGAAGAGGTTGCGCCCGCGCTTGCCGATGTAGCGCCCCGACAACGTACCAATCGACTGACCCTTGTGTCGCTGCGAGGCCCACAGCGCACCCAAGTCGTGCATGCCGGCGATGAAGAAGGTGCCTAACGTGACCCACAGGAATGCCGGGAGCCAGCCCCAAATGACAGCTACTGCCGGGCCGATAATCGGTGCCGCACCCGCCACTGAGGTGAAGTGGTGGCCCCACAGCACGTATTTATTGGTGGGAACATAATCCACGCCGTCTTTGAGGCGGTGCGCCGGGGTGGTGTAGTTCTCAGATAACCGGAAGATGCTCTTGCCCAGGAACTTGGAATAGAGCAGGTAGCCGGCCAGCATCATTGCCACGCCGATGATGACAAGGATGAGAGAGTTCATGGCTGTGTCTCCTTGCGCGTCGAAGGTGGGGTGTTATGTATCACAGGCCTGAACAGTATGTCATGGTTCACACAAAATCTTGCAGTGCGGGTGGATTAAGGGGGTGGTGTCCCACTATGTGGACGCGGTGGAGGGGCTTATACGTTCCATTGCGCGCTCGGCGTGGCTTGGCGGACATATCTGGGCCAAATCGCGGGTAGCGGGCGGGATTAAAGGACCCTGCTGGCGCGGCATGTAGCCAGTAGTGCCGAAGTACCGTGGTTAACGGCGAAGGCTCAATCGACTGGACTTATGGAGGAGTCGTTATCTCGCTTCCTGCAGTTGGGAACCCTTTGGTGGCGGCACTTGTAAATCTTGACGAAATATCTCAAAAAATTCCGAACAGCGGCTTTTTGGCGAGGTAGCGAATGATTCGATTTTCGGTCTGGCTAGTCTACTGGAGCTCGAATTCTACAACGTCAACTTCGTCTGTATCCGCTAATCCGGGGTAGTGAGTATCTAGAGCTTCGTGAAGCTCGGATAGAGAATTGAACCCGTCATTTTTAGCTTGCTTTTCCGACAGCAGCCCGCGCTGGGTAGATACAACGGCTGTGACCTGTGCGGGTAAGCTGACGACTTCCCCGGTTTCCTTCTCAAAGACTATTTGGGCTTTTCCTTCATAGAAGGGATCATCTACTCGGATTGTTTGTCGCTTTTCTCCGCTCCGAATGGAAGCCTCGTAGCCTTCCCACATGTAGATGCGCTGCTCTTTTTCCAAGTCTTGCAAGTTAAACGCGAATGGAAGAAGTTCTTCCACAGTAGGCGCAAGGAGGCCGTGGTCAAGTCCGGTGGAGTGGTGTATCTGTCCTTCCTGAATCTGTGAATCGGGGGACAGTGTCAGGGTCGGTGTTGGG
>NZ_JBEHFO010000023.1:0-24602 GCF_040225595.1 Corynebacterium sp. KPL2734
ATCGTGGCCCCACCCCCTCAAAACCCCACATGCTGGGGTTTTATTTTTTACCTTTTTACCCCCACGGCCGATTTCCCTAACGAGACTAGCATCACTATATCGACAACCCTATAATTGACTTCACAGACAACTACATAGCATTTCCCGCGCATCAATCGGCCACATTCGGCCGGTGATGCCCATACTAGGACCGGAATAGGAAACCACTACTGGGCTTTCTTTCCTGCCCCTAGCTCCACATCGCCACAGTGTAGAAAGCAGGTGAGTGTTGAACACCAACTTGGCACGCGTCCGCCGCCATAGCGACAGGCCCCCGGTCCCCACTACCGATAGCACTATGGCTTGTTGATTCGCTTGGCTTAAACCACCGAGCAGCGGCGCGCGCATCCCGCGTGTTCCACTCATTGCCAGGTATGCGGAGTCCTAATCGCTCGCATGCTTGCCAATTTCCATAGACTTACCAGCCACCTTCTGCCCCCGGCGCTAAGAGTCACAGAACAAAGGCCACACCGCGGTGTGGGTTGGCCACCAACCTGGAAGTACACGTTTCGAAAAAGAGGTTGAATTTCACATGACTTCTCCCGCATACACCCGCACGCCACTATCTGATGATGTTGAGGCCGTACTGCCCGCCGCCATTAAGCGGGCGCAAGGCTGGCTCGATTCCACCGCAGATGAAAAGGACAAGGCCACCGAGCAGCTCGCGGAGCTGTTGCGCGATGACAATGGCGTGAAGTTCACCATGGACTTCGTTGACCGCGTCATGCGCCCAGAGGATGACAAGGTCGCGGCCAAGGCACTGAAGGATATTTCTTCCCAGTACGATCCTTCCTTCTTGGGCAGCATCAATGGCGCACTCGTCGGCGCCGGCGGTTTCTTCGGCCCGATCCTGCCTAACCTGGTCATGCCGGTAGCGCGCCTATACATGCGCAAGATGGTTGGCCACCTGGTGCTGGACGCGGAATCGGATGCGCTCAATGACACCCTGGAAAAGGCCGCTGCTTCCGGCGAGCAGTTGAATCTCAACCTTTTGGGTGAGGCCGTGCTCGGTGAAGAGGAAGCAAAGTCCCGCGCGCGCCGCACGCTGGATCTCATCAAGAACCCGCGCGTGACCTACGTATCCGTCAAGGCGTCCTCGATGGTGGCGCAGCTGAATAACTGGGACATCGGCAGTTCCGTGGAGCGCCTGAAGGACCGCCTGCGCCCGCTCTACCAGGAAGCCGCACGCCGCAACCCACAGGTCTTTATCAACATGGACATGGAGGAATACCACGACCTCCACCTGACGCTGCGCCTGTTCAAGAGCCTGATGAGCGAGCCGGAGTTCAAGAATCTGGAATCCGGAATCGTGTTGCAGGCTTACCTGCCCGATACCTTCGATGCCCTCCAGGACATCGCGGAATTTGCCAAGCAGCGCGTGGCAGAGGGCGGCGCCAAGGTCAAGGTGCGCATTGTAAAGGGTGCCAACCTGTCCATGGAAACCGCTGAAAGCGAAGTCCACGACTGGCCGCTGGCCACCTACACCAATAAGCTAGACGTAGACGCTAACTACTACCGTCTGCTGGATTACATCCTGCAGGAGGAATTCGCAGACTGCATCCGCATCGGTGTGGCCAGCCACAACCTGTACACCATCGCCATGGCCTACGAGCTGGGTGTAAAGCGTGGCGTGCTGCACATGCTGGATTCTGAGATGCTGCAGGGCATGTCCCCGGCGCAGCAGGCAGCGGCGCGCAAGGTTTACGAAGGCCGCCAGATTCTCTACACCCCGGTGGTGCACGCGGATGACTTTGACGTCGCCGTGTCCTACCTGGTGCGCCGCCTGGAGGAGAACTCCGCGCCGCAGAACTTCCTCTACGCCCTCTTCGCCCCGGGTGAGGAGCCGCTGGCAAGCCAGGAAGAGACGTTCCGCAAGGCCGTTGCCAAGCGCTGGGATACCTTCGCCGGATCGCGCCGCACCCAGAACCGCCTCGAGGATTCCGGGCGTCAGGCACCGGATTCAGGTCGCTTCAGGAACGAACCTGATACGGACCCGGCAATTACCCCGAACCGCACTTGGGCCAAGCGTGCGCTTGCAAATGACCCCGGTGAGCACGGCGTCCAAGAGGTTACCGACCCGTCTGCTGTTGAAAGCTACGTCGCCCGCGCCAAGGAGCTGGGCACCGAATGGGGCAAGCGCCCCGCCGCAGAACGCGCCGCAGCCCTGGACGCCGTCGCGGACCAGCTTGCCGCCAAGCGCGGAGACTTCATCTCCGTAGCCGCTTATGAGGCAAATAAGACGGTCACCCAGACTGACCCTGAGATCTCGGAAGCCATTGACTTCTGCACCTACTACGGCCAGTCTGCTCGCTTCTTGGAAGAGGCACACTCCGAGTTCCACCCGCACACCGTCACCGTGGTGACCCCGCCGTGGAACTTCCCCATCGCCATTCCTACCGGCGGCATTGCAGCTTCCTTGGCGGCGGGCTCGGCGGTCATCGTCAAGCCTGCTCCCCAGGTGGTCCACTGCGGCAAGATGGTGGTTGAGGCCTTCCGCACCGCTTTGGAGGCAGAAGGCTTGGACCCGGATCTGGTGCAGCTGGTGCTTACTGATGAAGGCGATGCCGGCAAGGCCCTGCTTTCCCACGACGATGTGGACAACATCATCTTGACCGGTGCATCCGATACCGGCGCGCTCTTCCGCTCCTGGAAGCCCAAGATGAACCTGATGGCAGAGACCTCCGGTAAGAACGCGCTGGTCATCACCCCGGCCGCCGACCCGGACCTGGCCATCCAGGACCTGTACAACTCCGCCTTCGGCCACTCCGGCCAGAAGTGTTCGGCCGCTTCGCTGGTGATTTTCGTCGGCGCTGCGGGCAAGTCCAAGCGCATGCGCGAGCAGCTGCTGGATTCCGTCAAGACCTTGAAGCCTGGTCCGGGCTATGACATCACCACGACGATGAACGGCCTTGCTGAAAAGCCGAGTGAGAAGCTGCTGCGCGGCCTGACCCAGCTGGAGCCGGGCGAGAAGTGGCTGCTGAAGCCGGAGAAGCTCAACGAAGAGGGCACCCTGTGGTCCCCGGGTATTCGCGATAATGTCCAGCCGGGCTCTTGGTACCACAAGAATGAGTGCTTCGGCCCCATCCTCGGCATCATGTACGCCGATACCTTGGAAGAGGCCATTGCTTGGCAAAACAGCACCGGCTATGGCCTGACCGGCGGCATCCACTCCCTGGATGACAAGGAAATCGAGTACTGGATCGACAACGTTGAGGTGGGCAACGCCTACGTCAACCGCGGCATTACCGGCGCGATTGTTCAGCGCCAGTCCTTCGGTGGCTGGAAGAAGTCCGTCATGGGCCCAGGTGCGAAGGCCGGCGGCCCGAACTACGTGGCCCAGATGGGCACCTGGACCGATGGCGAGCTCAAGCCGCGCGACGTGGATATCGCCCCAGCAAGCGTAAAAATTCTGCAGCGCCTGCGCGATGAGCTTTCTGATGAGCTCAGCCAGGACGATCTGGAATGGCTCTGGCGCTCTGCCGAGCTGGACCGGATTGCGTGGCTCGAGGAATTCGGCCGCACCCACGACCGCACCGCGCTGGTCGCTGAAGCCAACCGCTTCCGCTACCGCCCGCTGCTAACCAAGCTGCGCATCCGCGTGGGCGAGGACTACAAGCTGCGCGATGTCGCCCGCCAGGTACTGGCTTCCGGGATTACCGGCACCGAGACGGAAATCTCCGCCGCCCCAGAGGTTGCCGCCCAGCTGCAGGAGCTCGGCTTCGACGTGAAGTCCATTTCTGATGGTTCCTTCGCTGCCGCCGTGGCCAATGACGAGTCCTCCCGCGTGCGTGCCCTCGGCACCGTACCGGATTCCGTCTACGAGGCAGCGGTGCGCTCCAACTCCGTGGTACTGGACCAGCCCGTGCTTGCCGATGGCCGCCGTGAGCTCATGCCTTACCTCCTCGAGCAGGCAGTCTCCGTGACCATGCACCGCTTCGGCATCATCCGCAACGTGGGCAACCTGCGCGACTAATACGCCGATTGCTGCCCGTCGCGGCAGATTGAATAAGCGCCCCACCTTCTCCCGCTTTCTTGCTGGGAGTTGGGTGGGGCGCTATCTTTTTCTCTGCTTTTCCTGCGCTATCCCTAGGTGGTTTCCTGTGGCATAGTAGATGAATGACTACGCCAGATAACCACTCCCCTAACGGCACCGGGCAACACTCGGGCCAGAACTCGGCGCACCGCCCGCAGTATCCGTCGGCGCTCGAGCAAAACTCCGTCAATCGCAAGGCTGACGCGAAGAACCCCTATGCCGCGCCGCTGGTTTCCCCCGATGAGTCCCAGTTGGGCGCGGAGGTAGCCACCGCAGATCCCGCCGATCGCGATAATAAGTCCGCCGTGCTGGCCAAGGACTTCCGCAGCATGGCCAAGATTTCGGTGTGCTTCATCCTCATCGCGGCAGGATTGGGCTTGGCGGGGTTCCTGCTGCGCTTTATTTGGGTGGGCCTGCTGCCGGTTATCCTCGCCATCTTGGTCTCGACAGTGCTTTATCCAGTTAGCGCTTGGCTGCGCTCTAAGGGCTTTCCCCGCACACTGGCAGCGGTCACGACGCTTTTAGGCTTGGTGGTTATTTTCGGCGGCATCTTTGCTGCCATGGCGCCCATGGTCACCGCACAGTCCAAGGTGCTTATTAATGAGGCCGAAGCCGGCATCATGCAGCTAACCAAGATGGTCAATGATTCCCCACTGGATATTCAGGTGGACCAACTGCAATCGGTCTTTCAAGACATCGTGAGCTTTGCCAAGGGCCAGGCCTCCACCATCGCCACCGGCGTGCTTTCTGGTTTCTCCATGGCCAGCTCCATTGCGGTAGCCACCGTTATCATGCTCTTTATCACCTTCTTCATCATTAAAGACGGCGATAGGTTCCTGCCCTGGCTGCGCAAATATACCGGTAATTCCGCTGCCTGGCACATCACGGAACTTACCTCTCGCGTGTGGAAGACGCTGTCTGGCTTCATTCAGGCCCAAGCCCTAGTCGCGCTTGTCGATGCCGTCTTCATCGGCCTCGGCCTCTGGGTCCTCCAAGTCCCACTGGCACTGGTCATCGCCGTCATCACTTTCTTCGCCGGCTTTATCCCCATCATCGGTGCGGTCACCGCCGGCGCCTTGGCTGTCATCATCGCCTTGGTATCCAACGGCCTGACCAATGCGCTGCTCGCGCTGGCGCTAATCATCATTGTCCAGCAGGTAGAAAGCAACGTCCTCCAGCCCATCCTGCAGTCCAAGGCCATGGGCCTGCACGCGGCCATCGTCTTGCTCTCCATCACCGTGGGCTCCACCCTGGCCGGCATCGTTGGCGCTTTCCTCGCCGTGCCAGTCGCCGCGACCATTGCCGTTGTCCTGCGCTACCATGCAGAAATGGCCGCCCTGCGCGCCGGCGAGGTTTCCCCCGATGACATCGAAATCGTCACCGGATCCAAGTCAGTATCCAAAGACGACGAAGCTGAGGATGCGGACAATACAGACCCCGAGGCCGAGCGCACCGGCGAAGAAGGCGACGCCGAGAGCCCCCTCGAAGAGTCTCCTCGCAAGAAGGTTAAGCAGCTTTTCGCGGCCATGAGCCCGCTGACTTAAAGAATCCGCCCTTCCTCCGCCGTGCGAGACGGCGAGGAAGGCAATGGAGGCATCGGCTAGCGCAAGAAGCCTAAATCGGCCGCGGCAGCGGCCAACTGGCGGGCGCTGCGGTCCAAGACGCGAGCCCAGGTGCCCATTGATTCCTCATTAGCGGAATCGGAGACCTGCTTCAGCAGTGTGCAGGGCACACCAAAGCGCTGGCAGGTTGCGGCAATAGAATAGCCCTCCATATCGCATAGCTGGGCTTTTTTCACCAGCTCATTGCGCAATGCGGTAGTAGAGACAAACATGTCACCGGTGGCCAACCCGCGTGCCGGGAGCTCGCCGGAGGTCTCCAGCTCGATGAATTCTGGCAGGAGGTAACGGCTGATATCGGTCAGCACTTCTAGCTTGAAATCGTGCTTGGTTGCTTTATTGATCTCGAAGACGCCATCCATGCCATCGACAAGCGCGCCCGCCGTTCCGATATTGACCACGCGCTCAGGCAAAGCATCGTTTGCGCGAGCCTCTGCCAATACTTCGGTCAGGCAAATCGCGGCTGGAACCGTGCCGATACCGGTAATGAGCAGCGCTTCGCCGTCTGGAATGTGCGCAGCTTCGGCGTCCACGGCCGCCACGAATAATGTTCGTCCAGATAAATTTTCCATGCCTGCGACAATACCTGCACCCCACGTGGTCGCTGGACTCGCCGGCACAGATGCTTGTCCTTCTGCACCGCTGGCATCACTGTTTTCGGCGGCACCCGAGTTACAGAATTCCAGCGACAAGCCCCAATGTCCCAGCTATGGTTTAAGGACAGCCCTTTCCCATATCCCCACTATTTTCTGCTGCGCTTTAGTCTAAGGAATCTCTCGTGAGTAAGTACAACCCTTCGCAGGAACCAGAATCATCCCCCGCCGCACAAGCAAGCTCGTCGCCGGACGCTGGGCCGCGCGCAGAGGCCCAGGAAGGAACCGAAGAAAGTAAAGGCAAGCGGGTCGCGATGATCACCATCGCCATCATCGCTGTTATTGCCTTGGTGGCGGGAGTGACCTTTTCCTTTAATAGACCGGCAAGCTCTAGCGATGAGGCCGCGGAGCCCGCATTTTCTGATTTACAACAATATTCCGCTAAGAATGCACCCGGTTCAAAGGAAACTGAATCCACCGCCACCGCGGACGACCCTGCGCCGCAAAAGCAGGAAGAGCCTGCTTCTACGGAAGAAAAATGCGGCACTTACTACGGGGAAGCGATTAGCCAGCTCCATCGGCCCATCCAATTATATTGCGATGACAGCTGGCTTTATGTGGCCGAATCTGGCACCTCGCATTTCTCGCTCTTCCAGTGGAGCGGCAACGGCTGGGATGGGCTGCGGCCGGATGGCATGATCCATCCAGCGGAAATTTCCTGCTATACCCGCGGCAACTTGGAGAAAGAAAATGTACCAGAGGATCTGATTGAGGAAATTGAGCCATGCTAGTAACAATCCGCCTAGTTACTAGGAGACACCCACCGTGCCGAAACCCAACTTTTTAATTGGCCATAAAGCAATGAAAGTCGCGCTACAAATTCGACCAAGATGAACTCATGCAAAGGAGCTCCCTCGTTGACTAATAATAATTCTTTGGGTCAGCCGGATCCCTCTCAGCACCAACCGTGGAATTCCTCTTCCCCTACCGGAGATTCCACAGGTAATACTGGGAAAAGTGGCAAGGCCACACGCTTGGCGATGATCGTCCTCGCAATCATTGCCATCATCGCAATCACCGCCGGTGTCACGTGGGCGTTCACGAATAGCAGCGATTCTGCTGATTCCACTGACGCCGATGCCTTTGTCCCCGTCACCACGTCTCAAGAGGAAAACAAAGATGAGGACGCAGCCGCAGAGAAACCTGAACCTGCGACGAAGACGACAACGGAGACCCAGATCCGCTCAGGCCAATCCACTGGGAATGATCCATGCGATGGCCGCTACATCATGATCGTCAAGTCTGCCATCATTCCCGTGGGCGAGGATCCGTCAGCAGAGACGCAACGCGTGCAAAACAAATACCCGGGTTCCAAGATTCTTTCCGGCAATGCCTGTAGTTCTCTCCGCGGCCAAGTCGACGGAGGCACAGCATATGCGATCTACTTCGACGCCGGCCACAGCGTGGACAAAGTCTGCGAACTCAAGGCTGCGTACGGCGGCAACGCCCGATCCCTAAATAACAACGGAGACTTCAGCGATCCCTGTTAAGAGGGGGCTTCTGCCTTTCAGCGATGGCTCTCATGAAGTGCGCACCACAAATGTCTACAGCTACCGCGTGCTTCTCGGTTGCTGTAGACGATTGTGCGCTTGGTGCACGAGCCTTAGCGCAAGCGGTGGCCTACGAAGCCGGCGGCCAGGGTATTGCCGGAGGATTGATCAATGAGCAGGAAATTTCCCACGGCGCCGCGGGCGGCGTAATCCTCCACGGGCAGTTCGGCCTGGGTCTGGATGGTGATATGGGCGATATCGTTCATAACAACGGCCTCAGGATCATCAACGTCAGATATGCCATCGAGATCCAAGGTGCGGGAAAGAGCAGCGATGCGGGCCTTGACCAAGGAGGAACCATAGCGCAACTTGAGCATCTGGCCGGGCTTTAGGTCCTTTTCGGTAAGGCCTACCACCGTGGCAGCGAATTCCCGGGTGGCCGGGGGACGCTGGGCGCCGGCGAGGAGATCGCCGCGGGTGAGATCTACGTCATCGGCAAGCAGTAGCGTCACTGAATCACCGGCGGCGGCCGAGGAAGCTGGCCCGTCGGCGGTATCGATCTGGGTGACGGCGCTGGTGCGGCCTTCGGGCAGGTGCACCGTATCGCCCACGGAGATGGACCCGGCCTTCACGCGGCCGGCGTAGCCACGGTAATCGGTGGCGTGTTCGCGGATGACGTACTGGATGGGAAAGCGAAAGTCCAGCTCATCGGCGCGTCCGGTGGCGACGGGGATGGTCTCAAGCACCTCGAGGACGGTGAGGCCGGTGTACCAGTCCATGGTGGTAGAGCGCTCGACCACGTTATCGCCCTTGAGCGCGGAAATGGGCACGACGGTGGTATCGGTAATGTCCAGGCGCTGTGCAATCTTATGGAATTCGGCCTCGATATCGCGGAAGACCTGCTCGTCATAGTCCACGAGGTCGATCTTGTTTACCGCGAGGACGACGTGGCGCACGCCCAGGAGCGCGGCCACGTTGAGGTGGCGGCGGGTTTGTTCGACGACGCCGTGTCGGGCATCGATGAGCAGCACCACTACCTGCGAGGTGGACATGCCGGTAACCGTATTGCGGGTGTACTGCACGTGGCCTGGGGTATCGGCGAGGATGAAGGTGCGCTTATCGGTGGCGAAGTAGCGGTAGGCCACGTCGATGGTGATGCCTTGCTCGCGCTCGGCACGCAGGCCATCGACAAGCAGGGAAAGATCCATGCCATCGAAACCGCGATCGGAGGAGGAACGCTCCATGGACTCAACCTGATCCGCGAGCACGGACTTGGTGTCATAGAGCAGGCGGCCGACGAAGGTGGATTTGCCGTCATCAACGGAGCCGGCGGTGCATAAGCGCAGGGTATCGCGCTGTTTGAGGGCGCCGACATTTGGCGCGAGGGTAGTCGTCATCAGAAGTAGCCTTCCTTCTTGCGGTCTTCCATGGCGGATTCGGAAAGTTTGTCATCGGCGCGGGTGGCACCGCGCTCAGACAGGGTGGAAATGGAGATTTCCGCGAGCACCTCATCCGGGCTGGAGGCGGTGGAGTCGACGGCACCGGTGCAGGACATATCGCCGACGGTGCGGTAGCGCACGGTGCGGGTTTCTAGCTGTTCATTGTCTTTCGGCCCGCCCCATTCGCCCGGGGAAAGCCACATGCCGCCGCGGTTGAAGACCTCGCGCTGGTGCGAATAATAAATGGGCGGCAGCTCAAGCTCGCGCGCGCCGATGTATTCCCAAATATCGGATTCGGTCCAGTTGGAGATGGGAAAGACACGCACGTTTTCGCCGGCCATCTTGCCGCCGTTGTACAGATCCCACAGCTCGGGGCGCTGGCGGCGAGGGTCCCACCCGCCGAAGGAATCGCGGATAGAAAAGATGCGTTCCTTGGCGCGGGCGCGCTCCTCATCGCGGCGGGCCCCGCCCAGCACGGCGTCGTACTCGCGCTTGGCGATGGTCTCTACCAGCGGCACCGACTGCAGCGGGTTGCGCGTGCCATCGGGCCGTTCCTGCAGCTCGCCGCTATCGATCCAGTCTTGAACGTGGGCGACGTGGAGGCGGGCGCCGGATTCCGCAACCAGGTCATCGCGGAATTTGATGACCTCGGGGAAGTTATGGCCGGTATCCACGTGGAGCAATTCAAAAGGCACCGTGGCCGGGGCGAAGGCGCGACGGGCCAGCTCGAAGACGACAACGGAGTCCTTGCCGCCGGAAAAGAGGAGGCCTACCTTATCGAATTGCCCGGCAACCTCGCGCAGGATGTGGATGGATTCATTTTCTAGGTCTTGTAGGTGTGGGGAAAGTGTGCTCATTATTCGTGTAACCCGCATTCTGTCTTGCCATCTCCAAATACTCGCCCGGAGCGGGCGTCCTCACCGTCGCCAACCGGGAAGGTCAACGGCGCATCGCCGATGGACCGGTATCCCTGCAGGGTCAGCGGGTGGATGATGAGGTCATTATCTGCGATGTACTGATCGGTATCGTCCAAGTTCCAAGTGATAATCGGCGAAATCTTTAACCGCCCAGTGCGGTCCAGGCTGAGCGCCGGGGCGTGGGCGCGGTGCTCGGAATCGGCCCGGCGCAGGCCCGTGACCCATCCGGCATAAGGGTCCATGGCCATATTCAGTGGCTCCACCTTGCGCATGCGGTTATACGCGGCAGTATCGCGCGCGTACAGGCGCGGGCCGTACACCTCATCTTGCTCTTCGGGGCTCAGCAGCGGCAGTACGCGAACAAGGGGGAGATCCGGGTAGCGCTTATCCACCTCTTCGGCCACTTGGAGGGTTTCTGGAAAGTGCCAGCCGGTATCGATGAAGAGGAGATCCGCTGCGAGCCCGGCGCGGTGGGAGAGCTCTGCCAGCACGGTATTTTCCATGGACATGGTGACCGCAAGCCGGCCAGGGGCGTGCTCGGCGGCCCACTCGGTGATGTTTTCTGCGGATTCGTAGGCGAGCTTATCCGCCCATTTGTCCACTAGCTGTTCATTGCGCGCGGCCACCTCGGTGGAAAGCGGCGCGGTATCGCGCGTGCCTTCGGGCGAGATGTGGGGATCGCGGAAGGGCTTTCCGCCATCCAGCAGGTTCGTCGTTGGGTTCATGAGCTCACACACTAGGCAACCCTGGCACCTGACGCAGCACGTTTTTCCGGAAACGGCGCTGAGCTTGGCCAAAGGGAAGAATAAAATGTTTTATTTCTGAACCAAGCTGACTAGATTTATAGACAATGTAGTCTATCGCGGGCCTACCGGATTTGCCCGAGGAGGAACTTTTATGCAGCGTGTTGCCATCATTGGAGAAGGCCCTGCCGCCTTATCCACCACGGAAAGACTTCTAAGCGCCGGTATGTGCGTAGACCTCATCTCAGAAAAAACTGCACCGTTCGGTCTACTGCGCCGGTTCGCGGGGCTTGCTGGGGTGCTGGAGGAGGCCGTGCCGCACGAGTGCGCACCGGGGACTACTCCGCGGCTTCGACTACTGGGAAACGTGCGCGTGGGAGTAGACGGCGATATCACCCATAACGAGGTCCACCAGTTGGCCGCCCACGGTGACCGTGAGCTCATCATCATGGAATTAAAAGCCCGTGGCATTCCCGTCACCACGTGGGAGGGGCTGTGCACGCCAATCACGGATTTTGAGGACTGGACCAGCGTCATCGCTCAGGCACAGCTGGCACACGTCTTGGTCTAGATTCGGCCTTGCGGGCAGGTACCGAACGGGCAGGTACCAAAAATAAATATCGTTCGCCCCGCGTGCGCTAACCAGATATACTTGCGCGGCTAACCCCTATCAACCCCGAAAGAAGCGCAGGTTTATGGATCTAGTCCGAATCCTCTTCACCCGCTCGGCGCCTTATACGCTCTACGTCATAGCGGTACTTATCCTGCAGGCGCTGTCCACCGCAGCGACCCTGTATCTGCCCTCCTTGAACGCCAAGATCATTGATGAAGGCGTGTCCAAGGGCGATATCGACTATATCTGGCGCACCGGCGGAATCATGCTCATCGTGGCCTTTGTCCAGGTCATTACCGCCATCGGCGCGGTGTGGTTCGGCAGCCGCACCGCCATGGGCGTGGGCCGGGATTTGCGCAGCGAGGTCTTCCGCAAGGTCACCAGCTTCTCCGCAGAAGATATGAGCGAGTTCGGCACGCCCACGCTTATTACCCGCGGCACCAATGACGTGCAGCAGGTGCAGATGGTTTACATGATGATGCTGAACTTCATGGTCACAGCACCCATTATGTCCATAGGCGGCATCATCATGGCTATGCGCGAGGACGCCGGACTGTCCTGGTTGGTCTGGGTTTCTGTCGCGGTGTTGCTCGGCACCATCTCCGTCCTCATCGCGCGGCTTATGCCGCTTTTTCGTTCTATGCAGGACAAATTGGACACCATCAACGGCACCTTGCGCGAGCAAATCACCGGCATCCGCGTCGTGCGCGCCTTTGTGCGCGAGGCTTATGAAACTGAGCGCTTTACCAAGGCCAATAAGGACATTACCCAGCTTTCGCTGAAAATCGGCCAGCTTTTTGTCCTCATGTTCCCGATTATCACCGTCATTTTGAACGTGGCCACGGGCGCAGTGCTGTGGTTTGGCGGCCAGCGCGTGGATGCCGGGCTTGTCGATGTCGGCGGGCTCACCGCTTTCCTGCAGTACCTGCTGCAAATCCTCGCCGCGGTCATGATGGGCACGTTTATGGCGATGATGCTTCCGCGCGCCCTCGTGTGTGCCCGCCGCATCACCGGCGTCTTAAGCCACAAGCCTTCCATTACCCCGCCGAAAGATACCGTCACCCCGGCGACCAATTCCGGCACGGTGGAATTTCGCAATGTCAGTTTCTCCTATGCCGGGGCGGATGCCCCAGTGCTAGAGGATATTTCCTTTACCGCCACTCCCGGCACCACCACCGCGATCATCGGTTCTACCGGCGCGGGCAAGACCACGCTGCTTTCCCTCATCCCGCGCCTGTACGTCCCGAGCGCGGGCGAGGTGCTTATCGATGCCACTCCCACAACCTCCCTCTCCCGCCCGGACATCGTCAGCCGCGTTTCGCTCGTGCCGCAAAAGGCCTACCTCTTTAGTGGCACGGTGGCCTCCAATCTGCGGTTGGGCCGCCCCGAGGCCACCGATGATGAATTATGGGAGGCGCTGCGCGTGGCGCAGGCGGACTTCGTCGATGAATTAGACATGCCCATCGCACAGGGCGGCACCAATGTATCGGGCGGGCAGCGCCAGCGCCTCTCCATTGCCCGCATGCTCGTGGCTAAGCCGCGCATTTATCTCTTCGATGATTCCTTCTCCGCGCTGGATGTGGTTACGGATGCCAACGTGCGCGCCGCCATGCACAAGTCTTTTGCCGAGCGCGGCGAGGACGTCACCACCATCATAGTCGCCCAGCGCGTGGCCTCCATCCAGGATGCCGATCAGATTTTGGTCATCGATAAAGGACGGATTGTCGCCCGCGGTACCCACACTGAGTTGCTGAAATCCTCGGGCGTGTACCAGGAAATCGTTGAATCCCAAGAAACCGCCGGAGTAGCTGGAGGAGAGCACTAATGGCCAAGGACACCACACACAACTCCTCCGCTGAGGACGCCGAGCTCCAGGAGCTTGAGGCCAAGGTCGCCGCCGATGAATGGTCCGGTTCCGCGCCCCGCCAGGCCAAGAATTTCTGGCCCTCTGCTAAACGCTTGCTACTACTTCTCATGCCCTATAAGCGGCTGCTAGCGGTAGTGGCGGCGATGAACATAGTCTGCGTCTTCCTCGCGGTCTTCGCACCCAAGGTCTTGGGCGATGCCATGGACGTCATCTTCTCCGGCGTTATCTCCCGCGAGCTGCCATCTGGTATCTCGGCGCAGCAAGCCATCGACGGCATGCGCGCCCAGGGCCAGGATCAGGTGGCCGATATGGCCTCCGGCATGGACTTCACTCCCGGCGAGGGCATCGACTTTACCCGCTTGGGCACGCTTATCATCGCGGTGATCGCGATGTACATCGTCTCTGCCGCCTTCGAGCTCTGGCAAGGGCTCATCTTAAACCGCCTGACCGTCGACACGGTCTACGAGCTGCGCCAGCGCGTAGAGGCCAAGGTGCATGCGCTGCCGTTGAATTACTTCGATTCCCACCAGCGCGGCGATATCCTCTCGCGCACCACCAATGACATCGACAATGTGCAACAGGCCCTCCAACAGGCACTCTCCCAGCTGTTTTATAATATCCTGATGATCCTGGGCATCACCGTGATGATGTTTAGCATCTCTTGGCAGCTTGCCCTGGTGGCACTCTTGGCGCTGCCGCTGACCGCGCTGATCATCGGGGTCATTGGCGGACGCTCGCAACGCCAATTCAAAACCCAGTGGCGCGCTACCGGCCAGCTCAATGGTCAGGTAGAAGAGTCCTTCTCCGGCCACGATCTGGGCATCGTCTTTGGCCGCACGGAGGATATGACGCGCCAATTTGATGAGCGCAATGACGAACTCTTCCGCTCCTCCGCGCTGGCGCAATTCCTCTCCGGCATCATGATGCCCATCATGCAATTCGTGTCCTACTTGTCTTATGTGGCCATCGCCGTCCTCGGCGGCCTGCGCGTGGCCAACGGGCAGATGACCCTGGGCCAGGCCACCGCCTTTATCCAGTACTCCCGCGAATTTAACCAGCCGTTGGGCCAATTGGGCGGCATGATGCAACAGGTGCAATCCGGCGTGGCCTCTGCCGAGCGCGTCTTCGAGTTCCTCGACGCCGAAGAGCAAACGTTGGAGAACACCAGCGATGAGCTAGCCGGCCGAGCCCGCGGCCGCGTGGAGTTTCAGGACGTTGACTTTTCCTATTCGCCGGAGAAGGAACTTATTACCGGGCTCAACCTGCGCGTGGAGCCGGGGCAAACCGCGGCGATCGTGGGCCCTACCGGCGCGGGCAAGACCACCATGGTCAACCTGCTCATGCGCTTTTATGACATCGATGCTGGGCGCATTCTTATCGATGGCCACGATACCGCCCACATGCCCCGCACCGCCCTGCGCTCCCAGGTGGGCATGGTGCTACAAGATGCCGTCCTCTTTGAGGGCACCATCATGGACAATATCCGCTACGGCCGGCTTGATGCCACGGACGATGAGGTCATCGCCGCGGCCAAAGCCACCTACGTGGATCGCTTCGTGCACTCCCTGCCGGAGGGGTATGACACCGTCATCGACCAAGATGGCGGCGCCATCTCCGCCGGTGAGCGCCAGCTGATTACCATCGCTCGCGCCTTTTTGGCCCAGCCCGCATTGCTCATCTTGGATGAGGCGACCTCGTCCGTGGATACCCGCACCGAGGTACTCGTCCAAGACGCCATGAATGCCCTGCGCGCTGAGCGCACCTCCTTCGTCATTGCCCACCGCTTGTCCACCATCCGGGATGCTGATCTGATCTTGGTGATGGAAAACGGGGGCATCGTCGAGCAAGGCTCGCACGAAGAACTACTGCGCGCCCAAGGCTCTTATTGGCGCCTGCACCAATCGCAGTTCAACAAGGCTTAAAGGGAAGCTGCAGCGTGGTTACTTCACGTTGAGCTGGACTTGCGGGGCGTGCAAATTAGCGCCCTGCAGGTTGACCAGCTCCATGGTGACATCTTGCAGCGAAATGTGCTCCATCAGAACGTTCGGGATAGGAGCATCGGGCACCACGTGCGGGTCAGGAACGCCCAATTGATCAAGCACCGCGTTGAGATCGCCGTTGGATAAATCGACGTTTACCGGGATGGTGGGGTGATCCACCACCGCGGGTGTTGTCTGCAGTCCAGTGGTCAGGACGGTGACCGGCCCGTCCGTGACGGTGGTTTCCACGTCACCAGTGGTTAGCTTGCCTTGTCCCATAGCTGCGGGCAGGGTCAACGCCAGGTTTCGCGCGGCCAACTTGTCACCTACGAGCTTCAGCGCTCGTTGTTCACCCTGTGCTGTAGGCACAGTGATAAGCGAGGCGCTTACGTTTCCAGTCAGGGTGACATTATCAGCAGTCACCGTGCTGAGTTCAGATTGCGCTAAGGCCAAGCCTTCCTGCGCACGGGTTTCCTCAGGTTGGTTCACCGCACACACCGCTGTAAAAGCGCAGAGCACTGCAAGCGCACTACCTTTTACCACACGAGCAGAGCGACGACGCGGTAGTGAGCTCAGCCTGAATAGCTTCATGCTGAAACCGCCAGTTCTTTGGCCTGGGACTTTTTCTTCTTCTTGTGCTTCTTAGGGGACTTCTGGCGATCCTGTGGCTGCCAGGCAAATGCGAGCGCACCACCGATAATGCCCAAAAGGCTGCCTATTACGAAGCCACCCAGATTTGTGGTGGGAAGCGCGATGATTGCTACCAAGATGGCTAAAACACCCAGGTAAGACGATGTCTCCTGCCTAAACCAAGATCCAAAGCCGAACATGATTAGTGCCGCACCAATAAGGAGCGTCGAAACGCCAGACACCGTGGAAATCATGACCAACAGATCAGAAATGCGCACAGTAATATAAGCCGGCGCTGCGATGGCGATGCCGGACAAGATGAGCAATAAGCCACCCGCGAACGGACAACGCTTGCGCCAGTGTTTAAACCGCTGCCACCAGCTTTCTTTAGGGGCCACTCGGGTCACGGCTTTGTCATTTTTGTTATTCGCTGCGGAATCCTGCGGTTCATTAGCACTTTTTACCGCATCCGCTACCGACTGCGATGAGTTCTCTCCATCGCTTTCCGCCGCAGCCGTTGCTTCAGCACCAGCATCAGCGGTGCCGTCGGCCTTCGTCTCCGCAGCACTAGTGTGATCGGTGCCAGCGGCGGCCTCGCCAGCGGCATGTCTGGCCGGCTCTTGGGAGGAATCTTGGGCGCTGCGTGCAGCTTCGCCGTTATCGGTACCGGTTTCGTTCACCGCAGGCATGCGCAAAGTCTCATCATCAGAAGACTTAGCAGCCATTGTTGTTGCTTCCCCTCTTCACCGTCACATTCACACCAGAGGCAGCGAGCCTTTCTGCTCCCACCGAGGTCGTGCGAATATCATCCGCGCTCAGGGTCACCTTCTGCGCGTACAATCCCCACGAACCTGGATCAGCCTTGTCATTGACCTGGCTGGCATCAATACCCACGTTGGCATTCGTCAGATCCAGCTGACCCTTAATGTCGGTAGCACCAACCAAGAGGTTCTCTACCTCCACACTGTCATCACCATTCGCACGGAGGGCGAAGGTGGTCTCGCCAATCCCTGGGACATCAGGAAGGTTGGCGGACAGGCACAAGTTGGAAGCCACAGCGTGCTCAAACTTCAAGCGCGCGGCGGGGATGGTTTCTTCTCCCATCTTGTCCCTATCAACGAAGATCGACAGTCCTTCGCCCTCCAGGTGGCTCATGTTCACCTTAAAGAAGGTTCCTGAAAGTGCGATATTAGCGGTCAAGCCGCCTTGGGCTACCGCAAAACCTGTTACACCAAAAGCTGCAAGCCCGGCAGTCAGTGCGGTTGCAAACTTTGGAATACTAATCCTGCCCATGAAGGAACCTTTCTGTGGAATTGAAAAGGCGGGGTCCCTGCCTGTTTTAGCGGCATCCCCCGTCTACGGTGAATTTTTCAGCCCACTCTTTACCGCGGCCAGAGATCTACAGGCCGAGGATGAGTAATAGACCTACGCAATCCACTGATCAAATGAGCTTGAACACACGTTAACACTACCTGAGACACATCACACAAAAAGGGGTGCAATTAAATACGCCCGCAACGGTGTAGTCCAGATCATATGTTTAATGAAGATTATCGCACCCCCTGCCGTTGTCAACTTCCGATCCCCCACTAAACCTGCAGCGCACAAAGTTGCACCCCCAAATTTGTGCGCCATGTAATAGGTGTGCACCGGTGTGTGTTACGCTACACAACCAACAGATTTTATCGACTAAGGAGGGTCGAATTGTCCAACTCACTGAAACCCGAAAATACACAGGCAAACGAAGAAAATACCCACATTGATTCCCCTCAGTCCGGTGCAGAAGAAGTAAACGCTCAGGATAAGAAGGAAGAAAAGCGCGAACTGCGCCGCGCTCCTTTGGGCCCGGATTCCCTGTTGTGGAAGTGGGGCTCGGATAACCGCCTGCAGCTGCTGCGTGGCTACACCGGCATTTTGCAGAATATGCACCCCGCGATTGGTCAGTCCCTTTTGGACCACTCGAAGTTCTTCGACGAACCTTTCGCCCGCCTGCAGCGCTCTACGCCGCAGATTATTGAGTCCATCTACGATGATGGGGACATCGGTGAGCGCATTCGCGACTACCACGTCACTATTAAGGGCACGCTGCAAAATGGCGAGCGTTACCACTCCTTGAACCCAGAGACTTACTACTGGGCACACGCTACCTTCGTCTACCGCGTTATCTACGCCCAAGAGCTCTTCGGTACCCCGTTCACCAAGGAAGAGCGCGACCAAATCGTTCGCGAGGGCGTGACTTGGTGGGATAAGTACGGCATGTCTGAGCGCCCGGTCATTGATAACTACGATGACTTGATCAAGTACATGGATGAGATGGCAGACACCGTGCTTGAGCGCAACCAGACCGTTGACTTCGCACTGCGCACCGCACGCGTAGAGCCGGTCAAGGCTCCGGAAGGCGTTCCAGAGGCCGTATGGAAGGTTATCTGGAAGCCCATTATGCGCAGCGCTATCTGGTTGACTGTGGCTACCCTGCCGCAGAAGTACCGCGACATCTTGGAGCTGAAGTGGACCAAGCGCGACCAAAAGCGCTTCGACCGCATCGCCAAGTCCGTTCGCTTCATCATGGACCACCTCCCAGAGGACAAGCGCTACATGGAGCCGGGTCGTTCCTTGATGATCAAGAACGGGATGATCGAGGGCAAGTACAAGGAGCCGAAGAAGATCCAAGGCTACAACGCCACCCAGGCTAAGGACTCTGCTGCCACCGCGGAATCTACCGACAAGCCGGATTCCGATGATGCAGTAGCCGCACGCCGTGCAGCCGGCTGCCCGTTCTAAATCACACCGGCTTCCTTATTGTTCGTGAGCTTTTTAGCTCACGAACCTTTTCATTGATCTTTCTGGAGCGTGCATTACATGTCTTTACCACGCCGTCTACAAGAACGGCCCTTGCCACAGCAATTACTAACTGAGCTACAACATCTCACCACTAACTACTCCACCGGTTCGCTGGATAAAGGCGAACGCAAAGCGGTCCACTCCCCCTTATTTGAAGAAGAATTAGGCTGGGTTGGAGTAGGTTCCGAAGAAGACGTAGATGAGGCTTTCCGCCGTTCGCGTCAGGCCCAAAAGGCATGGGCCGATACCGACGTTAAACAGCGCGTAAAGGTAATGAAGCGCTTCCACCACCTCGTGGCTAAACACCGCGAGCTGCTGGCGGATTTCATCCAATTGGAAACCGGCAAGGACCGCACGGCCGCCTTTGATGAGGTACTCGATGTACTAAATAACGCGCGTTATTACTCAAATAATGCGCCAAAGCTATTGGCCACCCAGAAGCAGCCGGGCGCATTTCCACTCATCACCAAAACTCACTTGCAGCGAGTTCCTAAGGGTGTTGTGGGACAAATCAGCCCGTGGAACTATCCATTAGCATTGGGCATTTCCGATGCCGTTGCGGCACTACTTGCCGGCAATGGCGTTGTGGCCAAGCCCGATGGATCCACCCCGTTTTCTAACCTGATTTCCCTCTACCTCTTGAAGGAAGCAGGACTGCCGAAGGATTTGCTGCAGATCATTACCGGCTCCGGTCGAGTCGTTGGCTCAGCCATCTCCGAACGCTGCGATTACCTGATGTTTACCGGTTCCACCAAGACCGGCAAGATTTTGGGCGCCACCGTAGGCGAGCGCCTCGTCGGATACTCCGCAGAACTGGGTGGCAAGAACCCGATGATCATCGCGCCGGATGCGGACATCGACAAGCATATTGACACCATCGCTACCGCCTGCTTTTCCAATTCAGGCCAGCTGTGTGTGTCGATTGAACGCATCTACGTCCCCGATGCCATCTTCGATCAATTCATTACCGCATTCCGCCGGGCAACCGAATCCATCAAACTTGGTTCCGGTTTGAACTGGGACTACACGATGGGTTCACTCATCGGCCAAAACCAACTAGATGTGGTGCAGCACTTTGTCGACGATGCCGTAGATAAGGGTGCCACCGTTATTACCGGCGGCAAGCCCCGCCCGGATATCGGCCCCTACCACTTTGAACCCACGGTTCTCACTGATTTGGCAGAAGGCACCGAGCTTGCAGAGCAAGAGGTCTTTGGCCCCGTGGTGTATGTGCAACGCGTGCGCGATGTCGAAGAGGCCATCGAGCAGGCTAATAAATTGCCCTACGGTCTGAACTCCTCTGTATTCGGCCAGCCCGAAACCGCGCAAGGCATCGCTGAGAAAATCGATGCAGGCAGCGTGACCATCAATGACGGCTACGCCTCCACGTGGGCCTCAATTTCCACCCCGTTGGGTGGCGTCAAGGAGTCTGGCGTTGGCCGCCGCCATGGCCACGAGGGGCTGACCAAATATACGGAAGCGAAGAATATCTCCTCGCAAAGGATCATGCCGATGCGCGGACCAAGTTGGCTTCCCAATAAGTACTACGGCACCCTGCTGAGCTCCGCGTTGCGCTTAGGAAAAACCTTGCGCTTCCTCCCCTAGGCGCTGCGCAGCATAACCAGTCACCTTTTAAATTCAGTAACTCACTTCACGTTCAATGGGTATGTGTGTACTATCACAACATATTCACGAATTGTGTCCTCTGGGAAGATAAATTGCACAACACACAGCGGCCAGTAAGCGCCCTGTGAAACTCGAAAGGAACAGTATGTTCAAGCCATACCGCCGACCGACTGTCGCAGTGGTTGGTGCCGGAGTAGCCGGATGCGCCGCGGCTTCTGAATGCGCATTCTCTGGATTCGACACCGTTCTTTTTGAACAAGAACCATACATCGGCGGCCACTTCAATTCCGCTGAAGCCACTGAGGTTTCCCGGAAGTACCACTTCCGTACCCCGTACCTCCGTCTCACCAAAACTGATGGCTCGCCAGCTTCTGTAGTACGCCACCTTGAAGAGGCTGTTGCTGCCAGTGGCGCCGAGTTCCGCGGTTCCACCGCCGTTACTGGTGCCGAGTTCGACCGAGCAGAAGGCAAATGGGAAATCTCCTACCTCGGTGATTCCGGTCAGGAAACCCAAGCTTTCGATGTGTTAATTCGCGCCACCGGCGAGGAATCCCCGTGGATTTCCGTACCGGGACGGTCAAAGGCCAGCGTCGATGACATGTACCTCCACCACGGTGTAGAGGTATTTGGGCTGCCTAATGCCCTCTTTGTTGACGGCCCCACCCCGCGCGACTCTTACCTCAAGCGTCGCCCACTAGCTGTCATCGAAGCCCGCGCCGATCACTGCCGCCGCTACGTCCGCCAGCTCGAAATTCGTGGACCAGGCGAACTAACCGTCAAGCACGATAAATGGTTGGTTCAGCCCGGCACTGTACGCGGAATCCGCGAAGTGCTCGCAGGGTTCGATGCACCGGCCCATGATTTCAAGCGAGCATCCAACTACGCCCCTGAGTCCGCCTCGTCCGAACGCCAGAAACATCAAAAGTCCGCTACTGCCCTTAAGGAGGCATAATGACTACTCTGAGCAATCCTGAAAGCACTGTAAACGACAAGCACACCCAGACTGCAGATAACAACACCGATAACCTGCCTGAGCTGGGTCCAGATTCCATCCTGTGGCAGCGCTTTGGTGACTGGCGCTCCGCATTCGTCGCACTGTCTGCTGGTCTTTTGCAGATTGCCCAGCGTGACATCAGCCGGTCTCTAGTGCAGCACTCCAACGTTTTCGATAACGAGGTTGCGCGCTTGGTTCGCTCCGCCTTCCCGATCATCCGCACGATCTACGAAGGCCCAGAAGTTGGCGTCATGATTCGTGACTTCCACAAGGACATCAAGGGCACCCACCCAGATGGAAGCCGCTACCACCCGCTGAACCCGGATGTTTACTACTGGGCACACGCCACCTTCGCTGCTATGCCGTACCAGCTGGCCGGCAACTTCATGGATCCTCTGACCCCAGAGGAGCGCGAGCAGCTCTTCCAGGAGACCCGTACCTGGTACACCTTTTACGAGGTTGCAGAGCCCGACGATGCGCCAAAGACGTACGCTGAGTTTGAAGAGTACGTGGACAACATGATCGATACCCTCGATATCAGCGAAACCATCGAGCGCTCCCGCATCATCAACGGCCTCACCCTCGACACCCCAGATCCTAAGGTGCCCAACTGGCTGTGGAAGCCCATTGCACCTTACGCATCCCGCCTGCTGTTGTGGGTTGCTATCGGCATGATTCCGGACAAGCTGCGCAACAAGCTTGGCTGGGAGTGGACCAAGAAGGATGAGCGCAAGCTCAAGATCTTCTCCCGCGCCGTCCGTGGCGTCTTCTCCGTCCTTCCGCGTAAAGCACGCATGGTTCCTATTGCTACCCGCGCCTTTGAGAAGGCGGAAGCTGAAGGCGGTTTCCACTACTAAGGCCTTTACCCCTTCACTCATAGTTACTGAATACTGACTCCCACGATTGCACCTTGAGGCCTTAAGGTAGATAACAACGTGGAGCATTAGTAGTGAAGGAGCACGAATGACAACCGTGTCCGGTTGGATTGCTATAGCCACATCGATTCCGGTGTGGCTATACTTTTTCGCCCGCATAGGCGCGCTCATTAAGTTCATCCGCTCGGGCGGGCCAACCCAACTAGAGCGCACCAATAGCCCCGTAAAACGCCTCGGGCGCGTGCTGGCAGAGGTCTTCGGCCACACCCACTTCAAGGGAAAACCATTGGTCAATGCCGCCCACTGGGCGGTCATGGTGGGCTTCTTATTCGGCATCCTGGTGTGGTTTGAGGCCTATATTCAAACCTTCGCCCCGGATAAAGGGTGGCCCGGCTTAAGCACCTGGCCGGTGTTTCACTTTGTGGAAGAAGTACTTGGCATCGGCACGGTGCTGGGCATCTGCTTCCTCATCGGCGTGCGCCTGAAACTAGGCGATACCGAGCGCGGCAGCCGCTTTTTCAACTCCCAAACGGCAGCGGCCCGCTGGGTGGAGGCCATCGTTTTCATCGAGGGCCTCAGCATGCTCTTGGTCAAAGCCTCCAAAATCGCAGCTTTTGGTGGCGGTTCCGCAGTCGCGGATTTCTTGACTATTCACTTAGCTAAGGCACTGCCCGAATCCCCGGCACTGGTCAGCTTCTTCGCCTTGGTCAAGCTGCTATCCGGGCTCCTTTTCATCTTCTTTATTTCCCGCAAATTCCAGTGGGGTGTCATGTGGCACCGCTTCATGGCGTTTTTCAATATCTTTTTCCAGCGCAATACCTCTGGGGAAAAGGCGCTCAAATCCCTGCCCACCCCGGACTTGGAAGAAGACATCACCCCTGGCAGCTGGAAGATGCTGCTGGATTCAACCGCGTGCACCGAGTGCGGCCGCTGCCAAGAGCTGTGCCCGGCCTGGAATACCGATAAGCCGCTCAGCCCCAAAAAGGTCATGATGGACTTGCGCCAAGGCGCGCTAGATAATTACAACCCGCACGAGGGCCTCGATGTGCTCTCGATGGCTGGCGTCATCGACGATGATGTCCTGTGGTCCTGCACCAACTGCGGTGCCTGCGTGGATCAGTGCCCCACCGATATCGAGCACATTGACCATATTGCAGACCTGCGCCGCTTCAAGGTCTTGGCAGAATCCGATTTCCCATCGGAGCTTACCGGCCTATTTAAGAACATGGAGACCAAGGGCAACCCCTGGGGCCGCAATAATTCCGAGCGCCGCGCCTGGATTGATGAGGCGCGTGCCGATGGCATCGAGGTACCCATCATTGGCGAGGATGCCGCGGACTTCTCCGATATGGAATACCTTCTCTGGGTAGGCTGCGCCGGCGCTTATGATGACAATGGCCGCCGCACCACCCGCGCCGTCGTGGATCTTCTCCATACCGCCGGCGTAAAGTTCGGCGTGCTTTCTACGGGTGAGACCTGCACCGGCGACCCCGCCCGCCGCGCCGGCAATGAGTTCTTGTTCCAAATGATGGCGCAACAAAACGTTGAAACACTCAACAACGCTTTCGAGGGCGTGCCGGAAGGCCAGCGGAAAATCATCACGACCTGCCCACACTGCTTTAATACCATCCGCAATGAGTACCCGGACTTTGACGGGCATTTCGATGTCTTCCACCACACGCAGCTGCTCAACCGCTTGGTGCGCGAAAAGCTGCTGCAGCCGGTTCCGCGCACCCCGGAAAACCGCAAGCCCATCACCTATCACGATCCGTGCTTCTTAGGCCGGCACAATAAGGTCTTCGATCCCCCGCGCGAGCTTCTCGAGGCCACGGGCGTCGAGCTGCGCGAGATGGACAAGTCCCGCGATGAAGCCTTCTGCTGTGGCGCCGGCGGCGCGCGCATGTTCATGGAAGAAAAGTTGGGTTCTCGCATCAATGAGTTCCGCACGGAGCAGGCACTGGAGACCGGCGCCGAGGAAATCGCCACTGGCTGCCCGTTCTGCAATGTCATGATGACCGGCGGCGTGAAGTCTCTGGCCGCCGAGTCCACCCCCACCACACAGGTCAACGACGTGGCCACCATGCTGCGCAACTCCATTTCCCTGGATGACAAGGGCACCCTTCCAGAACCCCGCCCCAAGGCCTTTTTGGGCACCCCAGTGCGCCACCGTGCGGCTTCAGCTACCGCTACCGCTGAATCCCCCAAGGCACCCGCGCCTGCCGATGCCCCCTCCTCTACCACTGT
>NZ_JBEHFO010000024.1:0-22983 GCF_040225595.1 Corynebacterium sp. KPL2734
CGAAGCACTCACATCAGCTACACTGACCAAAGCAGCATAGCTAACCCCGACGTGTCCACTGTCCGGGGGTCGGGCCCCAGTACCGAAATGGGATTTACATCAGTTACCCCCTAAGTGTGCATCACAATCGATGTGGCGGGAGTCTTGTACGGTAGTGGGTTACCGACTTACTGACGAAAATTTTACTGCATCCTAATTCTCTTTGAAGTGGCGGCACGGGTGAGAAAAGCGGAGCCTAATTCAAGTTTGGTGGATACCATATACCTAGCTTGGCCAAGACTATGCATCACATCAAACATGCCACGACTGACCTTTAGACCATCACAATTCCTTTCCTCCTAGCCGGACAAGTTTACGGTATGGCCTGAATAGCGCATTAGCTCCCACAGCGTCGAATTACACCCACTGCTGGAGCCTTTGTCATAGCCTCAATCGAGACGTCCGAAAAATTGATCCATCATTCTGATAATCATCAACCAACCGGTGCCGATGACGGTGTAAATGACGATGTTGACGATGAAAGCGATAAACTCCACCAGGAACTACTCCACGGTCTGACAAAACCTGAGCTGTAGATATCGTCGGCGGAACCGGCGGCGTAGTGGCTTTGACCACCCCGATCAGGTTGTTAACAGCGCGCTATTTACTAGCTATCCGCACCGCACGATGGGTTGTGGATCGTAGACCGTGGTTTTAGTCTCGCGGGAAAGCTCCTTGCCGCTGAGATCCTTGATGATACGGGTATCGGACGTCGTAAAGCCCGGTGCACCGGATGATGGCGAACAGTCGCTGCCCGGCACGGACCTCGGTTGTGGCTCGGTCTTGGCCCATCGGCCGTTATTGATGGATTCCACCTCTACCGTCTTGGTGCCTTTCAAGCGGACGGTGATCTCACCGCCGCCAAAATTAGTCTCGATCTGCACTGGGGTATTGAATGTATTGGTAAATTGCAGGTCAATGGCGCCCTCGTACACGGTGGCTTCGCGGCCGGCCGGGTAGCGGGAAATATAGTACGAGTGCGGGGTGTGCGCGGTATCTTGCATGCCGGCGAAGTAGGCGGCGTTAAACAGGGTGGTGGCGAACTGGGAAATGCCACCGCCCACGGCGGTACCAGAGTGACCGTTGATGATGATGCCGGATTCCACATAGCCCTGCGCGGTGCCGCGGGGGCCGGTATAGCCATTGAGGGAGAAGGTCTCACCTGGGTTCACAACGGCACCGTTGACCTCTTGGGCCACCAGCTGAATATTGCGCCCAGAAGCAGAAGAGAATCCACCGGTGGAGAACTCGCCCACGGTATCGTTAAACGTCGCGTTTTCGGCGTCCTCGGTGGTGAACTCGGCTGGGTCCGGCTTGTAGGTAGCGTCCCACTCGCGGTCATCGCCAGTCACGCGCTTATCAAAGCCTTCCATGGTCGGCTTCCAGTCAATAATCTCGCCGTCCTGGGAGGGAGTGACCTGCTTGGAGCCACCAGCGAATTTCACTTTGGCATTCACGCCAGGCACATCGGCGCCATCGCTGCGCTCTTGCAGCAATTGCTGCGCGCGGTTGCTATCGACTACTAGGTGCAACCGACCATCCTTTTTCTCAATGCTGGTGAACTGGGAAATCTCCGGCTTATTTAGCGTGGCGGTTACGTTATTTTGGGCCTTCAAGGTCAACGGATTATCCAGGGCCTTGGCGGCATCGCCGGTGCGCATCTTTTCAATGGCCTCGTCATTAATAGCCGGCTCAATTTCTTCCGGCTCCACCTGCACGCCAGCCTTATCGAGCCAATTCGCTGCCACGGCATCGTGCAATTCGGTGCCGTCTACGGTCTGGCCCAACGTGGGATCGGTGACCTTGAGCTCACCGTTATTAAGCTCGAGCATGCCGTCGACCGGATCGGTAGAAAGCTCGTCCTTTACGCGGTCGAGGGTGGGCTGCAGCTTGCTATCGTCCACATCGGTTTCTACCGGGATATCTTCGGTGGAGCGAAAGAAACTAACCAGCCGGGTAATCGGGTTGAGGGAAGGCTCCTCGATGCCATCGACGGCGGCCTGGTTATCCAGCGCTAGGCCGGATTCGGCAGGGGTAAATTCAGACTGCAGATCGCCTGCGCTCACGGTCACGGGCTGGGTCTCAACACCATTGAGTTCGTCCTCGAGCTTGGCCACGGCGGCGGTGCGCTCCATGGCGGAGATATCCACGCCGCCGACGGAGACGCTGCGCGGGATCTTGTCCTGGTTTGCTATAACATCCCAGGCATAAGCGATGCCCGCAATGAGGACGAAGCCAACGATCACGCCAAGCGTGATAAGCCAGCCCTTTGCACCGTTTTTTCCTTCTGCCTTCTTCACGCCTTAAAGATTAACGGGTAAAGGGGCGTTTTTCCTAGTCGCTGTCCCCATCGTGCACGTGGCGGGCGGCTTCGCCGAGGCGCTCAGGGGCCAACCTGCCCTCATCCACGGCGCCCACGACGGCATCGATCACAGCATTGATATCGGCCTCGGTGGACCACAGGGGCATGTCGGCGCCGGCGGCGAGGGAGGTAATGACGGCATCGGTAAGCGGCAGCGAATCCGAAATCGCCGCCATGCCGCCAATGTCATCGGTATAGATGGGGCCGTCATACTGCAAGGCCTCGCGGGCAAGGCCGTAGGCCTCCGGCAGGATGGAAGCAGGGGTCTGGCCATCGCCCAGGCCCGGGACCGCGAGGTGCCCCATCATCAGCGCCGCATTCGGCGCGGCGGGAATGGCGTTTTGGAAGGGAATAAACTCGTGGTTTTCGAGCTCTTCCAGCGGCGGGGTAATGGCCTCCGCCAGGTGGGTATCGCCCGAGGCGCGACCGTGGCCGGGGAAGTGCTTGAATACAGCCTTGACCCCGGCTGCATCCAGCCCGCGGGCGAAGGCGGCGCCGTACTCACCGGCCTGGGCGGGATCGGTGGAAAAGGCGCGATCGCCCACAACCTCGAGGTCATCCCCATCGACATCGAGTACCGGCGCGAAGTCCACGTTGATGCCGTAGTCCATGAGCCGCTTGCCGATGTCCCCCGCCAGCTGTTCCACCTGCTCCGGCGAGTTGTCCGCCGCCATCTGCTGCGCGGAGGGGTATTCGCCCAAGATTTCAGAAAAACGCTGCACGCGCCCGCCCTCAAAGTCGATGGCAACCTCAAAATCGCGACCTAGTTCCGCGCGCAGGGCGTTAATATTGCGGCCACCTTCCTCCAGCAAGCCAGGATCCGCCCAGCTCGGGATGAAGATGCCTCCCACGCCGGCCTCCAGCTTGGCCTTGGCGTCCTCATAGCTGGTCGCCGGCGGCATGAGCACCGAGGCGGCGGTGGCGCGAATATCGTCCGGCGCTGGCGCTGGAGCCGGGGCTGGGGCGGCCTCCGTGGCGGACGCGGCGTTACCCGGCGATGAGGTCGCGGGGGCCGCAGACTCGCGCGCCTTGTCCTCGTCCGAGGCGGAATTAGAGCAGGCGCTCAGCACCGCCACGAGGCCCAAACTGGCAATGATGCGGGAATATGTCATGCCTTCCAGTGTGCAGGATTCCTCGCGAACTGTCCCAAGCGGTGGGTAGACTAGTGACATGAGTAACGGCAAAACAATGTTAATTGCCTATGATGGCACCGAACGCGCCGACCGCGCCTTGGAGTACGCCGCCCAGCTTTTGCGCCCCTCCACGGTGGAAATCCTCACCGCGTGGGAGCCGGTGGCCCGCCAAACCGCGCGCGCCGTCAGCCGCACGGGCATGCACCAGTCCACCGTGTCCCCCGATAGCGTGGAAGACGATCCTGCCTACGAAGAGGCGCTGAAGATCTGCCGCCAGGGCACCCAGTTGGCCGAAAACCTAGGCCTAGCCGGCCGCGCCCACCTCGTGGAATCCGCCACCACCATCTCTTCGGCCATCGTGGATGCAGCACACGAGCTCGACGTGGATGTCATCGTGACCGGCACCCGCGCGCTCACCGGCTTTCGCGCTTGGTGGACCAACTCCACGGCGGACCAGATCGTGCGCAATGCGGGCCTGCCCGTCTTTATCGTCCCGCAAGAAAACGACGAAGACGCGGATGACGACGATCCGGAATACTTCTAAGTAACTGCTAATATCTTTAGCCATGGCTCTGGAATCCGATTCTTTAAACAAGCGCACCCTCGGCCCCGCCGTGGGTAGCGCTGTTGTGGGCATCGCCCTGGGCATTATCACCATCATTGGCATCGCCCAGTTCTCCGGCAGCGATACCGTGCCGGAAGGCAATGCGGTCTCCCCCGATGATGCGGTGCTGGGCGGGCCTGAATACGGTTCCCGCAATTAGATGGGCGCACCGGCGTGCATGACCGGACCGATCAGCTCCCCCGCGGCCCACACGGCGGTTCCTATGTACACCGCTACCGCGCGCTAGCCCGCGCCCTGCGCCACCGCTGCGCGCGCCTTGCCCGGCCCTACCCGCTCGGCATCATTGCCTTGGCGCTCATCCTCGCGGTACAGCCGTGGGGCCTGACCGCCGCCGATACCAAACACGATCTGGCCGCGAACCCGCGGCACTTCCTGCGCGGCGCGCTCGATGCCTATACCGATATCTTTACCCTGGGCCAGCTGCAGAACCAGGCCTACGGTTACCTCTTCCCGCAGGGCCCCTTTTTTGTTTTAACCGAGCCCCTGCCGGATTGGATAGCCCAACGCTTGTGGTGGCTGCTGGTCTTAAGCGTGGGCTTTATTGGCTTTTACAAGCTAGCTACCCGGATAGGCCTACGCGGCCGCTGGGTCTGGGTGGCGGCGATGCTCTATGCGCTCTCCCCGCGCTCGCTGTCCACGCTGACAGCCATTTCTTCTGAAACCTGGCCCGTCATGTTAGCCCCGTGGGTCATCCTGCCCTTCCTGCGGGAAAAAATCACCTGGCGCGATGCTGCTGCCGCCACGATTCCTGTGGCGCTGATGGGCGCGGTCAACGCCACCGCCACGCTCGCAGCATGTACCCCGGCGCTTGTCATCGTGGTCTATCGCCGCGCCTTCAAGCCCGGCGCGGCCTGGCTGCTTGGCTGCCTGTGCGTATCCGTGTGGTGGATTGGCCCGCTTATAATCTTGGGCCGCTACGCCCCACCGTTTACGGAATTTATCGAATCTTCCCGCGTGACCACCCGGTGGCTGAACCTGCCGGAGATCCTGCGCGGGACGACGAGCTGGTCGCCCTTTGCGGATGCCGAGCGCATCGCCGGCAACGAGCTCGCGACCTCTGCCTTCTTTGTCCTTATCACCATGGCCGTGGCCACGATTGGCATGTATGGCTTGTGCCGGCTGCCCCGCGTGTGGTCCATCATGCTGATTACCGGCGTGGCGATTTTGGGCTGCCAGGCGGCGTGGTACCTCGACGCGCTCGATGGGGTGCTGGCGCCCCTGCGCAACCTGCACAAATTCGATCCGCTGGTGCGCATCCCGTTGCTGTTGGGCTTTGCCCGCGCCTGCCAGCGCCTGCCGCTGCCCACCGGCCTGCGGCCCACCAAGAAGCAGACGGTAGGCGCGCTGGTGCTGCTCGTGTGCATCAGCGCGCTCTCCCCGGCGTGGTCGCAGCGGCTGCTGCCCCTAGGCGCCTACGACGAGGTGCCGGACTATTGGCATGAGGCCACGGATTACATCAACGAGCATGCGGAAAATACCCGCACCCTGATTTATCCCGAAGCCTCCTTCGCCCGCCAGGAGTGGGGTTGGACCCGCGATGAGCCGGCGCAGCCGCTTCTTGATGTCCCCTGGACCGTCCGCGATGCCATTCCCCTCGTGCCGCCGGAGGTCATCCGTGGTCTTGACGGGGTGATGGCAGCGCTAGACGAGGACCCGGCCAGCGGCGTGCGCGCCTTGCAGCGCCTGGGCATCGGCGCGGTGATGGTGCGCCACGATCTTTTTGCCGCCGATAATGACACCTTGAGCAGCAAATTTGGCGGTGAAGTGCATACTTTTGGCGAGGTCGATGTGATCCTTCTCGAGCAGCATTCCATGGCTTTGACCTCAGCAGATCCCGTCCGCGTGGCCGGTGGCGGCGAGGCGCTGGCCTTCCTCGATGCCCACAATGGCCCCGCCGCCCGCGAGCTGGTGGAAGGGGACGCCGATATCGTCACCGATACTCCCACGCTGGTAGATCGCAATTACGGCACGCTCCACGGCGCCGCCTCGGCGCCGCTGTCCACAGACGATCCCAGCCACGTTTATAACCGCCTGCGCGATTATCCCTCCGCCGGCCCACTGACCACGGTGGAGACCCACGGCGGTGATGTCGAAGTCTCTTCTTCTGCCGCCGATGCCACCGCCTTTGGCGGCGCCCAGCCGGAAAAGTCCGCCACCGCCGCCGTCGATGGGGAAAATTCCACCGCCTGGTGGCCCGCACCCGGCGATGATGAAGGCTGGATCGAGCTGCGCGGTGGCTTTAACCAACCGAGCCTGAAACTCATGGTAACCAGCTCCACCACGGTGACGGTGCGCTCAGGCGGCGCGGCAGTAGAGGTGGATCTGCAAGCCTTTCGCTCCAAGACGGTGCGCGTGCCCGGCGGGGATTCGCAAGCCATCCGCGTGGAATTATCCCACCGCACCGGCATCGCGGAACTGGAGGTAGAAGGCCACCCCATCGAGCGCGTGGTCACCGTGCCGGATACCTCACCGAATGTGCACCAATTCTTCTTCCAGCAGATGGTGCACGATACCGGCGTGCTCATTCGCGATGTCACCGTGCCGCGCCGCATGGAAGTCACGGTGGATTCCACCAAACCGGTGCTTATCGATTCCCACCGGTACTCCCCCGGCAGCACCCTGACCCTTGAGCCCGGCGTCCACCGCGTGCGCACCACCGGCGCGTGGGTGTCCATGACGGAGAAGGGCTGGTCCCCGCCGAGCGATTATCGCCTCACCGATTTTTCCATCGATTCTGCAGAGGATGAACGCCTGCTCGTTACCGGGCGCGCCTTTAATAAGGGCCTGCGCGGTTTTATAGGCGATACCGAGCTCACCCCGCGCGAAATTGATGCCGCCACCCAGGCGTTTATCGTCCCGGCGGGCACGCATGGGGAATTCCGCATGACCTTTAAGGCGCAGCCTGCCTACCGCGCCGCCCTGCTCTTTGGGGGTGCGCTCGGCCTGGCCACGCTGGGTTTCTGCCTGCTTTTCGCCGCGCGCCGTAGCCCGCAGCCCACCTGGCACCCGCATCCTGGTGGCATGGCCTCTGCGATGTACTCGCTGGCCTGCCTGGCACTGGTGGGGTGGCCGGCGGCGCTTGCGGGCATGGCCGCCTGGCTCATCGTGCGCTGGACCACCATTCCGCGGGCTTATTTGGCCAGCGGCGTGGTAGCCGCGGCCGGGGCCATCCTCGCCCGTGCCCCGTGGACCTCAGGGGCCTATGCAGGCGATTCCGTGCTGCTTATGTGCTTATGTGCCGCGGGGCTGGCCTGCCTTTTCGCCGCCGCCGGCCCCGGCCCCGGCCGCGGCCCATCAGAAGATCGCGGCCCGGGCGCTCGATAAGCGTGTAACTCGCCGCAGAAACCACAACGGTGCCCACCACCGTGACGGCAAGGATCACCCAAAAATCCAGCGGTTTCCCGCTAAACAGCGCCACCCCGGTCAGCGGGAAGGCTACAGCGAGAACTGCCACGTGCCACAGGAAAATGGAATAGGACCACGCGCCCAACGCCTGCATGAGCGGCGAGGTAAGCCACGAGGTTCCACGTGGAACCAGGGCCACCGGCACCACCACGCACGCCGCGAATACCGCCCCGGCGATGATGCGGCGGGCAAACTCGTCCGGCTCCGGATGTACCAACCCGGCCGGCCCAAACCAGTCCCGGCTCGCCACCCACAGCACTACTGCCGCCAGCACAACCCAGGCCCAGCGCACCCGCAGGAGGCGCGCCGTGCGCTTGCCGATGCCCCTTTCTTCCACCTCCGCCGCCAGCATGCCCACCGCGAACCAGGAGGCATAGGCCGGCGGCCAGATTTGCGAGTTGACCTGGTCCTCGGAGTAGTCCGCGACAAAGGGGATAAATCCCCACCCCCAGCTCAGCACGGCGGCGCCGGCGATAACGGCCATGCGCCAGCGCTGCGGCAGGCTGCCAAGGGCCCAGACCAGAAGCGGTAGTACCAGGTAAAAGAAAAACTCCACGCACAGCGACCACAGGTGGGTAAGGCCCGGGGCAAGGCCATCGACTACATATATCTGCGTGGAGGTCAGGTTGGCGAGGATCTGGGTGGGGGTGATGGAGTGGGCATCGGGAAGCAGCAGCAAAACCGATACCACGCAGGCATAATAGGCCGGTGCCAAGCGCGCGATGCGGGAGTGGGCGTAGCCGCGCACCGTGTGCAGCCCGCGTCGGCGCCACAAGAGGAAGGCGCTGAGGGCGAAGAAAACGGCGACGAAGAAATCAAAGCGCCCGGCAAATCCCCACCCGGTGCCGGTTTGGAAGGATACGTGGGTGACAATGATCCCTAATGCGGCAACCGCGCGTAGGCCATCTAGCTCCGGCAGGTGCTGGGGTAGTCTTTTCACAGATGCCTGCGTGCGCACGCTTGCTCCTTTACCCCGGAAACCTGAAACTGATTGGATATAGTACTGCAATGAGCCGCTACCTTTGGCCACGCTCGCCACGGGCGTGGGTTGTCATTGCCGCAATCATTTTCCTCCTTATCGGTACCCTCGCGCCAACGCTCTACAATAACCGGACCCGCCCACTGGGCTTGGATAAAGATTTTTCCACCTCGAGCGGGCCCACCGACGCGGTGTGGATGGACGTGCGCGCCCTCATGGCCGGTGAAGCTCCCTCAGATACCACATCCAGCGATGACCCGCGCTGCACCGACAAATCCGCCCCGGTCTGGTGCTACCAGCACCACGAGCCGCTGACCCTGGAGCGCACCATTGCCACCGGCGAGGTCGACGATGATGACACCATCGCCACCACCGATTCCGTCACCAGCCTGCTTGCTGGAAAAGACAGGGACTCCCAAGAGGAAATCGCCTCCGTTGATCAACACTCTGTGCTCAACCGCGAATCCACGTTCCCGGTAGCGGATCCGGTCAATAAATGGGCCCTCGCCCTGCCCGAGTTCAACACCGATCTGACCCGGGAGGACTTCGAACGAGACGGCCTGACCTATTTCTTCCCCTCCGGCACCGAGCAGCGCTCCTACGCATTTTTTGATTTCCTGGCCCAGGAATCCACGCCGATAGACTTCACCGGTGACTCAAAGGTGGATGGCATCCCCATCTATTCCTATCACCAGGATGTACAGCCGCTGCCGCTGAAGAACACCTTTAGCAATATCAGCGCAGATTTGGGCAGCACCACTAAAACGGACGAGCTGAAATCCGGCGATTTCCAGTTAACGGGTCCCGCAAGCCGTTTTTATGACCGCCACTCGCGCGAGCTCTTAGATCTAGATGCGGATGCCACCGTCATTGTCGAGCCCTTTTATACCGTGGGCCGCGATATTTCGGTCGAGCCCACCACCGGCACCATCGTGGATGTCCGGGAAAACGTCAAGGTCTTTTTCGCCACCGATATCCAGCAGGCGGGAACCCTCATCGCAGAGGATGACACCGCAGATCGCTCCGTGCTGGCAGCAGATTTCCGGTGGTCAGAGGATACCCGCGCGGAGCGCCTCGACGAGGTCCGCCCGGTAATCTACGCCATCCGGGGGCTCATGGCCGTTGGCTGGCTGGGCAAGGCCATCGGCGTTTCCCTGCTCATTTTCGCCGCCTACCAGTACATGCGCCGCCACCGTGACGCCCATGATGCCGCACACGCCTAGGCGCATCCTCCTCGGGCTGTGGGGAATTATTCTCGTAGCCGCGGTGTGCTGGCCCTTCGCGCTGCCCGGCGAATTCCTCTGGCGCGATATGGCGCTCTTAAACGATCCGGGGCTTACCCCATCCGCGCTGGGCGCGGGTAGCTTGCCTGCCCGCAACGCGCCCCAAGATGGGTTTTTGGCCTTACTCGGCGGCGCCTGGGCCGCCCGGGTACTCATCTTTGCCGCCGCCGGGGCCGCCGCGCTCACCGCCGCGCTGTGGTCTCGTACCACGGTAGCCGCGCTGGCCGCGATGACCATCGCGGTGGCCAATCCTTTTGTCATCGAACGCCTCCTGCAAGGCCAGTGGTCCTTGGCCATCGCCGCTTGGCTACTCCCGGTTATCGCCTGGGCGGGGCGCCGCCACAGCTGGCTGGCATGGCTGGCCATGTGGGGCGCATCGCTTACCCCCACCGGCGGGTTATTTGCGGTGGTCACAGCCCTTTTTACCTGCCGGAAGCGAGTGGCCTTGGCGGGCTGCCTCTTGTGGCTGCCGTGGCTGGTTCCAGGCCTTTTCCAACCCGGCGTGCCTGGCGATGCCGCAGCCGCCGTCGCGGCCTTTTCCCCGCGGGCCGAAGAACACGTGGGCACGGTGGGCGCGCTGTTGCGACTCGGCGGAATCTGGAATGGTGAGGCCGCCCTGGGCTTGGCAGTGTTCGGCCTCTTCGTGGCAGTTCTCGCGCTGGCGGGCGCGCACCGCCTCCCGGCGCGCTTGACCGTCCTGGCTGCGCTGGGACTCGGCGGGGCGCTGGCGTGTTGGCTCTTGCCCGGCATGCTGGAATGGGCCATCGATAACGTTCCGGGGGCGGGTCTTTTCCGCGATAGCCACAAACTCACGATGCTCGCGCTGCCGCTATACGTCGCCTCCATCGGCGCGCTGCCGCAGATTCCGGCCGTGCTGGCGCTAGTGGCTGCCACCATCCAGGTCCTCCCCGCCCCGTCCCGCCTTGCCGTGCTTTCTCCCCGCGATACCGGGGTGGATGAGCAGTTGGTGCGCGATATCGACGGACGCCTGGCTTTTTTCCCCGAACGGCCCAATTTGGTGGAGGTTCCCACGGAAAATGGCGGCGTGCATGGGGAAGCGGCCCCGGGGGTCGCGGTCGATCCCTATTCCAAGGCGGTGCCCATGGTGGAATCCGGCGAGCTCAGTGTGGACGGTGAAGTCATCGATCAGGCCTCACCGCAGTACCGCGCGGCGCTGCGCGCCTGGCAGGACCGCGATATGGCAGGCCTTGCGGAACTTGGGGTGGGCGTCGTGGTGATAGATGGCGCCATCGCCGCAGAGACCAACGCCCCGCGCCCCGAGCTGCCGTGGACACTTACCGCCCTGTGGATGGTTTCCCCGCTACTAAGCCTTGGAGCAATTGCGCAAAGGCAGCGCCGGTCTTCTCCCACGAAAAGCGCGCGGCAAACTCCCGGGCATTAGAACCTAGGAGCCGGCGCAACTCCGCGTTATCCAGTAACTCTTGGGTGGCCGCCACGAAGTCACCTTCTTCTTCTACAAGGATTCCGGTCTCACCATCGATTACGCTATCGCGCAGGCCAAATGCATAACCTACTGTGGACACCCCATGTTGGGCGGCCTCCATGACGGCAAGGCCCCAGCCTTCTTTGCGGGAGGGCATGAGGTGGGCATCGGCACGCGCGAGCAAGGCGTGCTTATAGTCTTCCGTAACCTGGCCGCGAAAGCGCACGCGTTCTGTCACACCGAGCGTTTCGGCATAATCGCGCAGGTTCGATTCCCACCAGCCCGAGCCAATCACATCCAATACCGCCCCCGGCGTGCGCGCCACCGTATCCATGGCGTGCTCGATCTGCTTGTGTGGGACTAGCCGCGAGAGGGTCACCAGGTGCTTATCCGCCTCGCGCTCGAGGGAAGGCACGTGCGCCGGAATGGGGTCTAGGCCATTGGCGATGATCCGTGCGCCGTCAATGCCGAGCGCCTCCAAATCCTCGCGCGAGGCCTGCGAGACCGTGACGTAGGTCGAATCCCGATATACCCGCGGTGCCACGCGCGATTCCAAGAACCAACCCAGCCGCCCGAGCACCGGACCGGCCACGGGCCATTGCTCGCGGTGGCAATGGTGGGTAAGTAGCACCGTCGGCGCGCCGGAAATCAGCCGCGCGAAGAAGGGAATGCCGTTTTGGGTATCGATGACCACGTCGATGTCGCGCAGATCCCCCAGGCCCATTCTCCCGGCAGCAATGGCCATCCACGCGCGCGGGTACACGCCAAATTTGGCACCGCCGCGACTATAGCGCACGTTACCGCGAACCTCCCGGCGCGCCGCATTCATGTGCTTAGAGGTGCGAAAGACCACCTCGTGGCCCTGCGCCGCTAGGTACTCCCCTACGCGTTCGAGGTAACGCTCGGAGCCACCGCCCTGCGGGTGGGTGGAATCGCGCCAGCATAGTAAAAGAATTTTCATCGTGGGGTATTAGCCTAGTGGTTTATGAAACACACCCGCGACATGGCCACGCTCTCCCGCTCCTGGGCGCTGCTGCGCTCTTTCCGCTTCGAGCAATCCCGCCCCGATATTTTCTACGGCGGCCTGGCAGAAGATACGGCCAGGTTGGTGGAGAACTTGGGCCACGACTTGGGCGTGCCGCTTGCCGATGCCCTCGTGCTCGACGTAGGCGGCGGCCCCGGCTATTTTGCCGCAGCCTTCGCGGACCGCGGCGCGTCCTACGTTGGCCTTGAGCCCGATGCGGGGGAAATGTCTGCGGCCAATATCCACCTCAGCAATTCCGTGCGCGGCGATGGCACGCGCCTGCCCTTCGCGGACGATTCCTTCGACGTGGTCTATTCCTCTAATGTCGCCGAACACATCCCCCGCCCGTGGGATATGGGCAAAGAAATGCTGCGCGTTACCCGCCCCGGCGGCCTGTGCATCATGAGCTATACCGTTTGGCTCGGCCCCTTCGGCGGCCACGAAACCGGGTTGTGGGAACACTACGTCGGTGGCGCCTTCGCCCGCGACCGCTATACCCGCCGCCACGGGCACCCGCCCAAGAATGTCTTTGGCACCTCGCTATTTAATGTCCCCTGCTCCACCGGCCTCACCTGGGCCAAGTCCACCGGCGCGCTAAAGCTCGCCTTTCCGCGCTACCACCCCAGCTGGGCATGGTGGCTGACCAAGGTTCCTGGCCTGCGCGAATTCGCCGTATCCAACCTGACGCTGGTACTACAACCAGACTAGGCCACGCCACAGCTTGCGCCGAGGTTGTCCTACTATACTGCCCAGCATGACGGACCAACTACAAAGCTCACAGCTCTCTCCCGCCGTTCGCGCAGCTCACCTGGGGTGGGCCGTGGCAAGCGTCGTCGCCACATTTGCCGGTGCGGCACTCATTGGCATCGCCAGTGGCCTCATTACAAAGAGCGGTTCCTGGGTGGCCTTTGGCATCGCCGTCGGCGGCGCCATCTTCGGCTTGGGAACGGTCTGGTACGGCTTTTCCCGCCGCTTGGGCTGGTCGTGGCGCGATGCCGGGTTTGTGAAAGCCGAGCATTCCTTATGGCACCTGCTGTGGTGGATTCCCGTCGCCATTCTGGGCTCTGCTGCGGCCACGGGCGCCGTCAATGCATTACTGGGCAGCGAACCAGCCGGCAATAACCTTTCCGCCGGCCTAAAGATAAGCCCCGCCGCCACCATCACGGTGATACTCAGCACCGCGCTTGTCATTCCCTTGGTCGAAGAAGTTGCCTTTCGCCGCGTTCTATTGGATTGGTTGCAAAATTCCATGCCCACCTGGGCCGCAGTGCTTATCACCATCGCTGTCTTCGCCCTCGCACACGGCATCCCCGCAGTAATGCTCTACATCGCATTCTTTGGCACCTTTTTGGTGCTCGCGCGCCTCTGGTTCAAGACACTTACCGCTCCCCTGTGCATTCACATTGCAAATAACACGGTCGTGGCAATCACGGCCCTGGCGGGACTATCGGGCTAAGCAGTCCCTTCGCAGCGGGAGAAAAACGCTAGTTCAGTAGCCGAGGTAGGACCTAAACTCACAACGCTTCATATCGACAGCGCACAATTTTCGTTATACGATATTTTCATGCCTGTGAACATCACTCAAGACCAACTCGACACGTGGGTTTCCGAAGCAGAAGAAGGCTACGACCCAGACGTGTTGAAAAAGCGCGGACGTGGACGCCCCGGTCGCGGGGCAGAGCCTGCTCAGGTCGTCGCTGTGCGCCTGACTGCCGATGAACTTAGCGCCCTAGATCGCCTGGCTACGGAAAAGAATCTCACCCGATCTGAGCTTGTCCGCCAAGCAATCAGCGCACTCACGGCGGCATGAGAACAGCCAAATCCGCCACAAAGCACGGTATCGCAGAAACCGACGGAATCCATGCTGCTTCCTATCCACAGTGGATAGAGCCTCTTGACGAAGACCCTAACCAATGGCGAGAACTCCGCCTCGGTTTTGATACCCATGCTCGACTGCTGGAAACCGTCGTGGTTGTTGCCTCCGACGGGGACGAACTATTAATCCATGTAATGAAAGCTCGCCCACACTACAGCAAGCTCATCGAATAACGATGTCCCGATCCTCACCGGTTGAGGCACTCGCCGAGGGGCCCTGTTGGATCCGTGACCAATCCTAGAGACGATTTATTCCCACTTTCGTAGTGCAGGAATCGTTCCGAGGCCTAAACCACAGAATGTGTTGTTTAACCCCAACAAAGATCTAACCCCAGAGCTTTACGCTGCTGGGGTTAGCTTTATGCGGGGAATTACCGCGGATAAACGCGTTAGGAAGCTGCGTCCTCCACGCGCTTCTTCAGGGCGCGGAACTGATTCCACACTTCCTCGGGCACGCGGGAGCCCAGGAAGTTCAGGTACTCGGCGTTGTCTTGCATATCGCCTTCCCATTCCTTCGGGTCAACGGCGAGTGCGGCGCGAACGTCGTCGACTTCGAAGTCAAGGCCTTCCAAGTCGATGTCCTCGGCGCGGGCGGTGCGTCCGACCACCGTATCCTCGGCCTCTACGTTGCCTTCGATGCGGTCGATGATCCACTTGAGGACGCGGGAGTTCTCGCCAAAGCCTGGCCACAGGAAGCGGCCATCGTCGCCGCGGCGGAACCAGTTAACGAGGAAGACCTCCGGCATGCGGTCGCCGCCCTTTTCACCCATGTCAATCCAGTGCTGCAGGTAGTCACCGGCGTTGTAGCCCATGAACGGCAGCATGGCCATTGGGTCGTGGCGCAGCGCGCCAACTTCGCCCTCTGCGGCTGCGGTCTGGCCGGAAGACAGCAGTGCACCGATCATGGTGCCGTGGTTCCAGTCGAAGGACTGGGTCACCAGCGGAACCGTGGTCTTGCGGCGGCCGCCGAAGAGAATGGCATCGATCTTGACGCCCTTCCAGTCGTCGTATTCCGGCGCGGCGGTGGGGCACTGGGAAATCGGCACGCAGTAGCGGGAGTTCGGGTGGGCGGCCTTGGTGGACGATGCCGGCGTCCAGTCCTCACCGGTCCAGGAGATGAGGTGCTCTGGTGCCTCGTCAGTCATGCCCTCCCACCAGACATCGCCGTCATCGGTAAGCGCAACGTTGGTGAACAAGGTATTGCCCGGCTTCATGGTATCCATGGCGATCGGGTTGGAATCGTAGTTGGTGCCAGGGGCAACGCCGAAGAAACCGTTTTCCGGGTTTACGGCGTAGAGGCCGTCCTCGCGCAGGTGCAGCCAGGCGATGTCATCGCCCACGACCTCGGCCTTCCAGCCCGGAATGGTGGGGGTAATCATGGCCAGGTTGGTCTTACCGCACTGGGATGGGAATGCGGCGGCGACGTGGTAGTTCTTGCCTTCTGGGTTGGTCAGCTTCAGGATGAGCATGTGCTCAGCCATCCAGCCTTCTTCCTTTGCCATGACGGACGCGATGCGCAGCGCGTAGCACTTCTTGGCCAAGATGGCGTTGCCGCCGTAGCCGGAACCGTAGGACCAAATCTCCTTGGTCTCTGGGAATTGGGTGATGTACTTATTGTCGTTGCACGGCCAAGCAACATCCTCTTCGCCTGGCTGCAGGGGGGCGCCGACGGAGTGGAGGGCGTGGACGAAATCCCCATCCGTGCCGATCTTGTCCAGTGCTTCTGCACCCATGCGGGTCATAATGCGCATGGACAAGACCACATAAGCGGAATCGGTCAGCTGCACGCCGAGCTTGGGCTCTGGATCGCTAATAGGGCCCATGCAGAAAGGAACGACGTACATGGTCCGGCCCTTCATGGATCCACGGAAGGCCTCCGTCATTTCTTCCTTCATGGCCTTTGGCGGTGCCCAGTTATTGGTTGGGCCCGCATCTTCTTCCTTCGAGGTGCAGATGAAGGTACGGGATTCCACGCGGGCAACGTCCGCAGGGTTGGACCGCGCCAAGTAGGAATTCGGGCGCTTTTCCTCATTTAGCTTGATGAGGGTGCCTTTTTCTACTAGCTCCGCGGCGAGGCGGTCAGCCTCTTCCTGCGAGCCATCCACAAAAGCCACCTCGTCCGGCTGGAAAAGCTCAACGCTTTCATTAATCCAGTCGATCAGTTTTTGATTGTCTGTAGGCAGCTCTCCAACGAGGCCCTGAATGGTGGCGGTCATTAAAAATTCTCCTCTGGATAGGATGTGAAAATCGGGGCACATCACGGCCCAACTTTGCCTTCCGCCTCCAGATTAACCGGCAGAGCCAAAATATTGGTCACATTAAGTGTCATTTTTCCCACTCCGGTTATATCCACCGCCGTGAGCGGACGTTTACCAAGCGCACCGCGAACAATTGTGATATTAGGCGTGACACCCTCCACACCATTCCGGGGGTACCAAAGTGTCCCATTCTTCCGCTCCGCGCCACAAAGCACCACCCCCGTCAAAGCCTCCGGTCATCCCCTCCCCCATACGGCGGGGAAAATACCCGGCGCGGCATATTGCTTGCCATGCCTGGACAGGGAAAAATAGGGCGCAATGAATAGCACGGATAATTCTCAAAACACCCCTGCCGGAGAAATGCCACCGGGTCGCCCGCCGCAAACGGACTTCAATGCGGTCTTTGACAATGACCTGGACTACCCGCGCCTGGGCAATGTCACCTTTCGCCGCGGCACGCTCACGGATAACCAGCACCAGCTTTTTGAGCAGCGCTGGCCCGAACTGGGCCGCGTCTTAAGCGATGAGCTTATCGATGTCGCTGAGTGGTTCGGCCGCACCGGCGCCAAGACCATCGTGGAAATCGGCTCCGGCACCGGCACCTCCACCGCGGCCATGGCACCGCTGGAGCAGGACACCAATATCATCGCGGTAGAACTCTATAAGCCTGGCTTGGCCAAGCTCATGGGTCAGATCGAGCGCGAGGGCATCGATAATATTCGCATGATCCGCGGCGATGGCGTGGAGGTCATGGTGCGCATGATTGCCCCAGAATCCCTGGACGGCATCCGCGTCTTCTTCCCGGACCCCTGGCCCAAGGCGCGCCACCACAAGCGCCGCATCATCCAATCCGGCACGCTCAACCTCTTTGCCTCCCGGTTGAAGAAGGGTGGCGTCCTGCACGTTGCTACCGATCACGCCGGTTATGCCGAATGGATAGATGAGCTCGTGCACGTCGAGCCCAGTTTGGAGTACAAGGGCTGGCCGTGGCCAGACTGCCCGCAATTGGTAGATCGCCAAATCATCACCAAGTTTGAGGGCAAGGGCCTGGATAAAGAACACGTCATTACTGAATACCTGTGGGAGAAGAAGTAAATGAGCACCTATCTACTGGTGTGGGACGCACCCAATATGGATATGGGGCTCGGCTCCCTGCTCGGCGGGCGCCCCACTGCGGCGCACCGCCCGCGTTTTGATGCCATCGGCCGGTGGCTGGTCTACCGCGCGGTAGATGTCGATGCCGATCCGCAGGCCGCAGTATTTACCAATGTCTCCCCCGGCGGCGCCGATGTGATTCGCCCCTGGGTAGAGGCCATCCGCAATGTGGGCTTTGGCGTCTTTGCCAAGCCGAAGATCCACGAAGATGATGACGTGGATCCAGACATGATCGAGCACATTGAAAAACTGCGCGCTGATCTCGCCGGCGTCGTGGTCGCCTCTGCCGATGGCCAGAACTTTCAACCCTTGCTGGAAGAGCTCATTGATGAAGGCCTGCCCGTTACCGTCCTAGGTTTCCACGAACACGCCTCCTGGGCCGTGGGCCACCCCGAGATCGAATTCGTTGACCTAGAAGATATTGACGGCGTCTTCCGCGAGCCGCTGCCCCGCGTCAACCTGGATAACCTGCCTGAAGGTGGTGCATGGCTCCAGCCATTCCGCCCGCTGGCTGCGCTACTAAATAATAGCTAGGAGGCTTACCCCACATGTTTGAAAAATGGGGACGATTTTCCTATGCGCACCGCAAGGTCATTCCCATCGTCATCCTCGGTGCCATCCTTGCCCTCTTCGTAGGTTTTGGAACCCAGCTCGAGGAACGCATGAGCCAGGAGGGCTGGGAGGACCCGAATGCGGCATCGACAAGCGCGGCGCAGATCGAACAGGAAACGTTCGGCCGCGATAATTCCGGCGACGTGGTTTTGCTCTTTAGCTCGCCCGATGAGAACTTCGATGCCGCCAAGGAGCACTTGGCGCAGCTCAAAGAGGATTACCCGGATCAGATTGACTCTGTCACCAGCTATTTCGATAGCAAGAACCCCAACCTGGTCAATGATGATCACTCGCTGGCCTTTGCCGCCATTGGGCTTAAGGGCGATGACGAACAAACGCTGAAGGATTTCCGCGCCATCGAGAGCGCGCTGACGGATACTTCCGCGCCGGTCAAGGTTGCCGGCGCTACGGCCGTGGCGGATGCCCTCGATGAAGGCATGGCAGAAGATATTGCGCGTGCGGAAAAGGCAGCGCTCCCGCTCGTTGGACTGCTGCTCCTCGTGGTCTTTGGTTCCGTGGTGGCGGCGTTCATGCCGCTTATCGTCGGTGGCCTATCCATCCTGGGCTCACTGGGAATTTTGGCCATCCTGACCGGTTTCCTGCAGGTCAACGTCTTTGCCCAAGCAGTAGTCACGCTGCTGGGGCTGGGCCTGGCCATCGATTACGGTCTATTTATGGTCTCCCGCTTCCGCGAGGAATTGGACAAGGGAAGCTCCACCAAGGATGCGGTGGCCACCACCACCGCCACCGCCGGGCAAACAGTGGTCTTTTCCGCGGCGATGGTCGCCGTCGCGCTCTCCGGACTCTTCCTCTTCCCCCAGGCCTTCTTGAAGTCCGTTGCCTATGGCTCGATTTCCGCCGTCGGCCTGGCGGCCCTGCTGTCCGTCACCGTCCTGCCGGCCCTGTTTGGCATGCTCGGGCCCAAGATCGATCTGTGGTCGGTGCGCCGCACCTCCCGCACGGCCCGCACCATTCAGGACACCTGGTGGTACAAGCTGCCGCGCTGGGCCATGCGCCGGGCCAAGGGCCTGACCCTGGCCATCTGCGGCCTGCTCATTGCACTGGCGCTGCCTATCATGAGCATCACCTTCGGCGGCATCAACGAGACCTACCTGCCGCCCAACCACGACACCCGCGTGGCGCAGGATAGCTTCAACAACGAGTTCCCCGCCTTCCGCACGGAGCCGGTCAAGCTCGTGGTGGAAGGCGCCACCAACGAGCAGCTTGTCGATGTCGTCATGCAAGTCCGCGGCCTCGACGGCCTTACCGAACCCATGGGTCCATCGACCGCCACCCAGGACGGGACTACTGTCCTTTCGGCCGGCATTAAGGACCGCGAGGACTACGCGCGAATCGTCCACGAGCTCGAGGACGTTACCGCGCCCGAGGGCGTCAACCTTTATGTCGGCGGCACGCCAGCCATGGAGGTCGAATCGCTCGATGCGCTCTTCCACAAGCTGCCGTGGATGGCGCTCTACGTCGTCCTCGCCACTTTCATCCTCATGGCATTAGTCTTTGGCTCCTTCGTGCTGCCGATTAAGGCCATTGTCATGACGCTATTGACCCTGGGCGCCACCCTGGGCATCCTCACGCTCATGTTCGTCATCGGCGTGGGCTCCGGCGCGCTGAACTTCTCGCCCGGCCCACTCATGAGCCCCATTCTGGTGCTGATCATCGCCATCATTTATGGCCTGTCTACCGACTACGAGGTCTTTTTGGTCTCCCGCATGGTGGAGGCGCGGCGGCGCGGCGATAACACGGACGAGGCCATCGCCGCAGGCACCGCGCATACTGGCGGCATCATCACGGCGGCGGCCCTGATTATGATCGTGGTGGCGGGCGCGTTCGGCTTCTCCGATATCGTGATGATGAAATACATAGCGTACGGCATGATTTTTGCGCTGCTTATCGATGCCACCATTGTCCGCATGCTCCTCGTCCCCGCCGTCATGCACTTGTTGCGCGAGGATAACTGGTGGGCGCCTAGCTGGCTGCACCACTTGACCACTAGGCTTTCTGGTAGTACCACCCGCCGTGGGAAGACCATTCCCTTCAGTGAGTTAAAGCGGCGCCTTGAAGGAGATAAATAATTGAAAAATTGGCTGCAAGTTATCGCCTCGCTCATAGTCCTAGCCATCCTCATCTACGTCTTCCGCGATGAGCTGGACTTTTTGAGCGAAGGTTTCTCACGTCTCTCCCACGCCGAACCAGGACCGGTAACGCTTGTCGTCGTTGCTTCCGTCCTCTCCGTCGTGGCGATGGGCGAGGTCATGCGCCTGCTCATCCGGGCCGGTGGCGTGGAAGTGGAGGCCACGGAAACCGCCGCTCTTACCTTTGCATCCAATTCCTGGTCCACCACCATGCCCGCGGGCCCAGCCTTTTCTGCCATTTTGACCTTCCACGTGCAGCGCACCTGGGGTGCCTCGGTGGTCCTGTGCGGTTGGTTCTTCGTGCTCTCCTCCGCTATTTCCACCTTATGGCTGGTGCTCATTGGTCTTGGCGGCGTGCTCTTCCTCAACGCCAATATGGCCCTGTGGTCCCTCATCGGCACGTTGGCGGTAATGCTAGCGCTCTCCGGCGGGCTCTTCTGGCTAAGCAACCACCCCGAAACGCTGGAGCGCTGGGTAAAAAAGCAGCAGCTGGTAAAAGGCTCCAAGCGCGAAGCCCTACTTGAGCATGTGGAAAGCCTCAAGGAAGTGCACCTCACCCGCCGGCAATTCGCTTGGGCGTCGTTCTACTCCTTGGCCAACCGGTTAATCGACATGGTCGCGCTCTGGGGTTGCGTGTGGGCCGTGACCGGCCAGATGCCCACGACTGATTCTGCCGATAACACCACCACCATCGCCGGCGTCGCGCTGGCTTATCTCACCGCCAAGCTGGCCGGCTCCGCCCAGGTCACCCCGGCGGGTCTGGGCACGGTGGAAGCGGCGATCATCGCCACGCTCGTGGCCACGGGCATGACCGCGGTGGATGCCACCAGTACGGCTATTATCTACCGCCTTATCTCTTTTGCCTTCATCACCGCTATTGGCTGGGTCATTTACTTCTGGCACTATGCCCGCAAGGGCATTACCTACGCCACGCTATCCCGTAAAGAAAAAGAAAAGGAAACTGTATGACTTCCACGCGTATTGCTCCGCTCATTGACATCATCGCCTTGATGATTTTCGCCATCGCCGCCCGCCTCGCCCACGGCGGATTGAGCTTTTCCAGCTGGGTCGATGCCTTCTGGCCCTGGGCGGTAGGCGCGCTCATCGGCTGGGCCATCATCCTGGCCACAAAGGTCCAGGGCAAGTGGAAAGAGGGCCTTGTAGTGTGGCTGTCCGCCATCATCGGTGGCATGGCCCTGTGGATCGTGGTAAATGGCCGCCTGCCCCATTGGAGCTTTCTCATTGTTGCGACCGTGATGTCCGCCCTGTTCTTCTTTGGCTGGCGGCTATTCGCCCGCAAGTAGCAGATCGTAAAAGACACCCGCTAAGCACAGCGACACAGCGGCTTTGCCTCTATAGGGAAAGCCGCTGTAATTTGGCACATATCAGTCAAAACTGGTCGCGCCCGCTGGTGTGGTGTATCTGGAGTCCGTGGTGAGCCTCGTGCTGGTGCACAATAAGGCGGCCATCACGAGTGGGCCTGACCCCCGGACAGTGGACACGTCGGGGTTAGCTATGCTGCTTTGGTCAGTGTAGCTGATGTGAGTGCTTCGAAGTCATCGGGAGCTAGAAGGTTGCACCACGAGTGTCGCCGGCGCGTGTTGTAGCGCATGCACCACCTAAAGACTTCCTGCCGGCAGATAATGGGATTGTCAAAGACTTTCCGATCACGCAGCACTTCCCGCTTTAAAGTAGCGTTAAACGACTCTGCCAGGGCATTATCGGCACTCGTTCCTACCGCTGTCATGGACTGGCGCACACCCAGCGACGAGCAATAGTTCCTAAAGGCTTGTGAGGTGTACACGCTGCCGTGATCGTCAATGGAATATAGCCTTGTCAAGACTGCCACGCACACCGTGTGCGTGGGCTAGAGCAGAGCGTGTCAAGTTGTTTGTGTGTGGGGTTAGGTTTATAGGTATTTATCGAAGCGGTCGGGGTAGGCCACGGCCATTTGGTTAATGGCTTGTTTCCAGCCGGAAACTCGGGCTCCTTCCATGAGTCTGCCGGCTGTCGCTGAGACTCGTTTGCCCTGCTTCGCTCTCTTTGCAGCGCGTTTGTCTTCGATATTGCAGATCATCAGCCATAGCGTCTTCATCGCTGATTCATCGTTGGTGAACTGCATCCTGTTGCGGGTAGCTTTACGCAGTTCATTGTTGAATGATTCAATCGAATTCGCCGTCATAGATAACCTTTCTGGCCGCTGGTGGGAATTGCAGAAACGGTACGAAACGCGCCCAAGCATCCCGCCAGACCTTGACTGAGCGGGGATACTTTTCTGCCAATTCAGAGGCTTCAAATTCGTCTAAAGCAACCTGTGCTGTGGTTTCATCCGCGGCGGTGTAAATCTTTTTCAACGCGGCCGATACGCCCCGGCGCTCCCCGTAGGCTACCCACCGGTTAGCGGCACGAATCAGGTGCACGATACAGGTTTGCACCATAGAGTTCGGCCAGGTTGCCTCTACTGCTTCCGGCAGGCCTTTAAGCCCGTCACAGCAGACGATAAAGACGTCTTTGACCCCACGATTGGAAAGATTGGCACATACCTGCGCCCAAAATGAAGCGCCTTCTTCTTTGGCAATCCACAATCCCACAATGTGCTTGATACCGTCGAGATCCACACCAATTGCCATGTACGCGGA
>NZ_JBEHFO010000025.1:0-19515 GCF_040225595.1 Corynebacterium sp. KPL2734
TGGAACGAGACGAGGCTTCACCAAAGCTTGGGCTACCGCACGCCAGCTGAAGTGGAAACCGAATTTTGGGACCAGCACCCGCCGCAAGCAATAATAGAAATCAAGGCAAACGCCTAGGAACAAAACCCGGGGCACTTCATAGCGTTTTATCGTAGAAAATACCGAGCTACGGAAACACCGCATCCCCCCATGAAAATGATAACTGCAGCAAGCCTCAATCTGTTTACTGCGGGCGCTTTCTGCTTATTCTATGTTTCCACTACTTTGATGCAGTCCACTGCAGCAAGTGTCATCGAAACAGGAGTCGGCCCTTTTATTGTCGCAGTAATAATGACTTGGTCGGCCAGAAGGCTCAGCAGTTCATTGGTGTCAACAACTGCAGTAGTGGTTCTGGCTCTATGTTTTTTCTTCCTAGGAACGGGAAGCAGTTCACCCCAGTCTTATCTGGGTTTCGCTCTAGCTGTAGGCGCAGGAATTTCTGCGGTAGGAGTGCTTTACTCCTCGCGCTGGGCTACTGAACAAGGGAACAGCGTTCTCACGATTGCAGCAGTGAGGTTTCACTTAGCTTGGATTATTAGCGGTCTCGTGGCTTTCTTTTCCGTGGAAGCGGAGATGCTTCGAGGCTCTACCCTGTCAATCGTCCTGCTATCGGTGATGTGCATTACTTTTCCTATCCTGCTCTTGCAGTGGGGAATTACCTTAGCGCCGCCTTTCATCTCGGCACTGATCATCGCGGCCCTTCCGGCCGTGGTGATGGCTACCGAGGTGGCATTGGGCTCTCAAGTCGAACCAATTCAGTTAACTTTGTTGATGCTCATTGTGGCAATAACCATAAGCCAAGCAATGTGGGGAACACGGAAAAATGAAAATATTAGTAGTTGATGATTCTTCAAGTGGCGCCGATCTGGTGGCAACCCTGCGCCAAAAAGGGACGTAGAGGTTGCTACTGCTAACCCGCCGTATGCCATCTCAGCTAACGAAGACGGGAGCATTTCCGATCCATGGGCCCTGGCCCTACTCCGGGAATGTAGCCAAGAAAAATTTGACCTTGTTGTGCCGGGAAGCGAATCAGGAGTATCCATAGCTGAGTGGGTTTCAGCTGAGTTAGGACTACCGCATAACGGTAGAGAGAAGATCTGGCACCGTCGCCATAAGCAAGGAATGATTGAAGTTGCTCACCAATATGGACTGCGTGCCCCAAGGTCTGTTACCCTATCCTCCGCTTCTGCACAAGACAGCCTTTATCTAGACCCGTCCCTGGTCAAGGATTGTGTTGTCAAGCCTGTGGGAAGCGGGGGCAGTGACCATGTCTATTTCTGCAAAACAGAACCCGAGACTCTTCAGGCGATTACTACCATTCAAAATTCTACGACTTTGCTAGGAGAAAAATCACCCTCCGTGGTTCTTCAGGAGTACGTAGACGGACCTCAATATTTTGTGAACACGGTGACAGCCGAAGGGCGTCATATTGTGACCGAAGTTTTCCGATACGGACTTACGGAGGAATCTGGAGCTCCCCACATATATTCAGCTATCACAGTAGGACCGGAGGACAACCACTATTCCGGTGCCGTGGAATATACCTTATCGCTCCTTGACGCTCTGGAAGTAAACTTCGGAGCCTCCCACGTGGAACTGAGGTGGTCTAAGGGGCAGTGGGTACTTATTGAATACAACGGTCGCTGTAGAGCGTGTCAAGTTGTTTGTGTGTGGGGTCGGACTATAGGTATTTGTCGAAGCGGTCGGGAAAGGCCACGGCCATTTGGTTGATGGCTTGTTTCCAGCCGGATACTCGTGCTCCTTCCACGAGTCTGCCGGCTGTCGCTGAGGCCCGTTTGCCCTGCTTCGCCCTCTTGGCAGCTCGTCTGTCTTCAATATTGCAGATCATCAACCACAGCGTTTTCAGCGCTGATTCATCGTTGGTGAACTGCACCCTGTTGCGGGTAGCTTTACGCAGTTCATTGTTGAATGATTCAATCGAATTCGTCGTATAGATTACCTTCCTGGCTGCTGGCGGGAACTGCAGAAACGGTACGAAACGCGCCCAAGCATCCCGCCAGACCTTGACTGAGCGGGGATACTTTTCTCCTAATTCAGAGGCTTCAAATTCGTCTAAAGCAACCTGAGCTGTGGATTCGTCTGCAGCGGTGTAAATCTTTTTCAACGCGGCCGATACGCCTCGGCGATCCCCGTAGGCTACCCATCGGTTAGCTGCGCGAATCAGGTGCACGATACAGGTTTGCACCATAGAGTTCGACCACGTTGCCTCTACTGCTTCTGGCAAGCCTTTCAGCCCGTCACAGCAGACAATAAAGACGTCTTTGACCCCACGGTTAGAAAGATTGGCACATACCTGCGCCCAAAATGAAGCGCCTTCTTCTTTGGCAATCCATAGGCCCAAAATGTGCTTAATACCGTCAAGATCCACACCAATTGCCATGTACGCGGATTTGTTGACCACTCGGCCACCATCGCGGACTTTAATGCGTAACGCATCCAGGAAGATAACGGGGTAGAACTCATCTAGCTGGCGGTTTTGCCAGACCATAACCTCATCGCCGACGGCATCAGTTACTGCAGAGATTGTTTCATGAGAAATATCTACCCGCAGGGCAGTAGCCATGTGATGCTGGATATCCCGAATGGTCATCCCACCGGCATACAAGCTGACAATCATGTCATCAACGTCGGTCAATCTCCTCGAGCCTTTGGGCACCATCGTAGGAGAAAAACGTGCCGTTTCTATCTCGTGGAACATCAATGCTTACTGGACCGTAATTAGAATCTACGGTTTTCGGATACGTCCCATTGCGATAATTATCCGTTCCAGCACTAGCTTTAGCTGCTCTATCACCGGATGCATAGCCCAGGTGAGTATCCATTTCCGCGTTCAGCCCGCGGGTAATTGAAGCTTGCAACATACCGCGAACCAGGTCATTAGCATCCGTGGTGGACGTGCCTAGCTCATCAATAAGTTTCGCGATTTCAGGGTTAGCAAGAAGCTTCTTTTCAATCGCATCAATCTTGGCCTTATCAGCCGGATCTCGTCGTGCCACACTAGTCATTCTGGCTTATCTCCTTATGCAGGTTGGGAACCTACACACAAACCATTAGACACTCTCGTGACATACTCCAGACTGCTAATAGGAACCTGACCCGCACAGAATGTGCGAGGTCTCAAAGTAATGTGGATGCCAGCGTGAAGTATGTCCGACCACCAGAGATGAAATAAGTCCCATACTCATTCAACTCGCTAGGAGGTCTGGCATGACCTACGACTATGTCATCGGCATGGATGTTGGCAAATACTTCCACCACGCCTGCGTCTTAGATATCGACGGCGCCCAGGTGCTATCTAAGCGCATCAACCAAAACGAAAAATCCCTGCGCACACTCTTTTCAACGTTCAGCGCACACGACCACAAGGTCCTTGTCGTCGTAGACCAGCCAAATAACATTGGTCGACTAACTGTCGCGGTTGCTCAAGATATCGGAATCGACGTGCGCTACCTTCCTGGTTTGGCTATGCGTCAACTCTCACGCATCCACGCTGGTAATGCCAAAACTGATATCCGGGACGCCTATATCATCGCCCACGCTGCAAAGAACCTTCCGGAATCCCTCCGCAGCGTCGACCGCGTCCAAGAAGCCTTCCTCCAATTGAAGGTCCTCAACGGTATCGACGAAGACCTAGCACGCTCCTACACCAGGCTCATCAACCAGATTCGAAGTGCGCTAGTAGGCTGCTACCCGCAATTCGAACAAGCCCTTCGCGGTCAGATAATCCACCGCAAGTGGGTTCTACACCTACTTGCACGCTACGGCGGGCCCACCAAGATAAAACGCTTAGGTAAGGCCAAGGCAGCTGCCTTGGCTCGACGATATAAGGCACGCAACCCCGAACCTGTCCTCGATGCCATATTCGCTGCTATCTCTGAGCAAACAGTCACTATTGCAGGTGCACACTATGCCGAAATGGGCGTAGCAATGTCGGCGAAGGACGCGCTTTTAAAGCTCGAGCACCGCCAACAAATCGAGCAGGAAGTCATCAAGCTCATCAACGACATCCCCCACACTCAAATCCTGCTATCCATGCCGGGAATCGGACCAAAGACGGCAGCACAAATTCTCATGACCGCAGACGACATGTCCGACTTTCCGTCAGTTGGGCACCTAGCCTCTTACGCTGGTTTATCGCCCCGAACGAATCAATCCGGAACCTCGATCATGTCGAACTCACTGAACCGAGCCGGCAATAAAAAATTAAAGAACGCCCTATGGCAATCATCTTTTGCATCCATCAGATTCCACGAGCGTTCCCGGCAATTCTATGAACGAAAGCGCCGTGAAGGCAAGAGACATAACGCCGCAGTCGTAGCACTAGCCCGCAGACGACTCACCGTCCTCTACGCCATGATGCGCAACCACGAGTGCTACCACGATCCCGCACCATTACAGGAAGACCTAGCAGCCTAGACACTAAGAGCAAAGACAGCCGACCGGGTAAAATCCCAGTCGGCTAGCTGTCATGCCCGAAAACAACACGGCCAAACAACCCCGGCTGAAAAATCAACCCCGGCTAATCCACCCGCGAGGTTGACAAACTATATAGGAACACCCCCCTATTTGACGTGTTAAGTCTGATAAAAATCCGGTTCGCCTACTCGGATGAGTGACGAACCGGAGCGAATGTAATATTCTACTTATTTGAAAACAAAACTCGAAGGCCTTTTCCTTGGAGCTTTGGATTATCTTCCATTCGCTTTTTTAGACCAAGGGCATAGCCAATGCTGCCCCCAGCAAAAACTACAATTGCGATGATCCACAGTGGCATGAGGTTCTCCTTTTAGCAGTGGGTAGATACCCATGTCCAGAATACGGTTTCACCTGCAAATGCTAGTCCAGCAATCGCGGGGTTGACAGCTGCTAGAGCTAGTACTTTGCCCCAAGATGCAGCATGTCCTGCACCGACTAGGCCAACAACGTAAGGGCATACCTGTTCTTTGGAGATGCGCTCTTCCATGGAAGCCTGTAGGCCGGCGATCTGTTCTGGGCTTGCTTCATTAAGACGAGCTCGAAGTGCTTGTGCGCTTTCCTCTGCGGTGATTGTTTTGGCTGAACCGTCAGGGTAAGTAGTAGTCACTTCTCCGGTGTCATTATTGATGGTTGCGGTAACTTCACCGTATTCATCAACTGACAGTGTTTGAGTTGTGAGTCCATGAAGCTCGCCGCCGAGGAAAGCGGGAGTTTCGGCAGGATTTTGACTTACTGCACGTGTTTCTGTGAACGTTTGTGATGGTGGGGCTTGGACTGCCATCGCTGGTGTTTGAGCTGTCGACATAGATACAGCAATAAAAGCTGCCGCTAGGCCTTTCGCTACTTTATGCATTTTATACTCCTTGGGGAAAGATGATGTCGCTGTTTCCAGCACTTTTAGGATAGCGCGCTTTACACCTGGATACATAGATGAATGCCTATGTTAATTATCATAGTTTTGAAATTAATGAGTCAGGCTTGTGAAGAACAAGGTACACCCTATTGTTACGCCGGTTTGGGGCAGAATGTTTGCTGTAAAATAGGGCCACTTCGGCCATTGTTTTACACTTGCATAGTGGGATCTAGACTTTAGATTTGCAGAAAGTAGTGAGTGTGATGTCGGCGAGTAAAGATTCCGGTTCATGTGGGCAGCGGGTGGGCTATATCTATGTCTCGACGGGACCTGACCCCATTTGGTGGACACCTGATTGGGGTTGCCCGCAAATCGTGGACACGTAGTGGAGCTACCTAGTTGTTAGGCAGCGATTTTTTCTTCGTTTCTGGTTTGGGTGATGTGGTTTTCGAAATCGACAGGGCTGACCATCCCGAGGGCGGAGTGCCGGCGCCGACGGTTGTAGACCACCTCAATCCAGTAAGCCACAGCCTGACGCGCAGCAGCGCGGGTTGCCCAGCGCTTCCGGTCGTAGAACTCGGTTTTCAGCGTCGACCAGAACGACTCAGCCATCGCGTTATCGAAACACACCCCGGTACGCCCCACAGACTGGGCAACCCCTAGGTTGCGGCACACCTCCCAGAGCTGCTCGCTGGTAAATTGCGTTCCCCGGTCGGCGTGAAACACGAGACCGTCAGCAACGTCACCGCGCAGCGTATGCGCCATCCGAAGTGCTCGTTCGACCAGGGAAGTATCTTGCACGCTATCCATAGCCCAGCCCAGCACCCTGCGGGAATGACCATCGCGAACCACACATAAGTACAACCAGCCTTCACCGGTGCGCAGGTAGATAAATATCTGACATCCACACCCGGTTGAGCTCACCAGTATCAAACATGCGCTTGACCAGGTCAGGAAGCATGCTTTTACGCTTGGCTTGGATCGTTGTCACTGGAACGAAAGCACGCGGTGAAATCCCTTCAATGCCCATCATGCGCATCCGCTTGGCTACAGTCTTGCGATTCACACTAATCTGGTAGCGCTCACCTAGTTCTGCGGTAATCCGCGGGGCACCATAGACCTCGTCGGAGTCTTTTTCAGATCTGATGAATCTTGCGATCAACATCATCATAAAAAGATGTCCGATCATCTTTACCGGATAAGCGTTGCTGCTGCATATGGGCCCATTTGTAATATCCAGACCGAGACACTTTTAACGGTCGTGCCATGCGCTTGATGCTGTAGCTAGCCTTCTTCTGCTGCATCAATTCGAACTTTTCTGCTCGCGTTGCTTCGCGGCGAAGAAGGCTGTCGCTTGTGACAAAAACTCGTTATCCATCTTGGCTTCTGCCAGCTCACGACGCAGACGAGCATTCTCAGCACGAAGATCCGCCTCGCTTAGCCCATCGGAGGATCCTTAGGCGTTGACGCTCATTTTTCACCCATCGGCCTAAAAGGCCAGGTGCGACACCAATTTCTTTGGCTACATGAGCAATTGGGCGCTGCGATTCGATTACCAGGTTTGCGGCTTCACGTCGATACTCAGGTGTGTATTTCTGGCGTTGTTGACTCACAATGAACATCCTCTCTTACGGACACAAAATCCGCACTAATCGGGTGTCCACCAAATGGGGGTCAGGTCCGAACGCAGATAAACATAACCTGCCCCGGCATGGGGCTAGGAGTATGAATCCTGGGCTCCTCCGAACGGAACTGCTAACAGCGTAATGGGCAGGCGGTTGCCTGCCCCCTCGCTGATAGCTACGCTTGCCCCGCGAGGGCTACCTGGGCCGCGTGCACGGCGGCCTTATCGGCTTCCTGGATGAACCACGAATCCGTGCCCGGAATGGGCGGGGCCAGGGTGGTATCTGGGTACTCGGCGTGGGCGGGGATTCCTACGAGGTGTAGGCGCTCATCCACGGTGCCGTCGGCGTTGTGGACCTGGCGGGTATCGGGGTCCTCGGCAGGCGAGCCGGTAGGTACCTCGATGCCGTCGCTGGCGGTTTCCGTAAACGCGCGCACGCGGCCGGATTCCACGAGGGAGTGCATGAAGGAATCGTGCGGGGTGCGGCGGATATCGGGCTTGTGCACCCAGGCATCGAGAAGCGTCGTGCCCGGAATGCGCTTGCCGCCAGAGGCGCTGGAGCTGATGGTCCATTCGCCGGCGTCGGCATTCGTACCCAAGACGGGATTGCCGCCGACGAAGCTGACAATGCCGGCATCGACAAGCGCCAGCAATTGCTGCGTGCGGAAGGGCGGCGGGCCGGAGCACGTGGTCTGACCCAAGGAAATGGCCTTATCGAACATGTGGTGGCGCGACTCCAGGGTATAGCGGCCCTCGGCGCCCAGTACCTGGGTGGGTTTGCGGGAGAAACCGACCGACCACAAGGCGGCGCGCACCGGGCTATCCGGGCCCTTCTGGGCCTCTGCCAGGTCCTCGCACAGGCTCTGCACGATGTGCTCGGTGAGCTCCTGCTGGTTGGAAAAATCCTCCGTGAGCAGGTGCATCCAGCGCAACAGGCTGAAATCTTTGGTGGTGTGGTGCGCAATGACCTCATCGAGCTGAGCCAGGCCGTTATAGGCCACGCCCGCATCCACCGGAGTGGCATCGAGGGCAGCGATGATCTCCTCGCGGGAGGAGCGCAGGCTCTCCGGCTCGACGCGGGCGAGGGAATCGATATAGGCCTGGTAAGCATCGCGGGCGACCGCCGGCCACACCTCGGTGTCATAGTTGATGGAGCGCGCGCCCGTGCGGTGGGATAGCTCGGCGACGACCTTCTTCAGGCGCGGGATTTCCGCGGCCGGTGGCAGGGAGCCTTCATCGGATTGCGGCAGGAAGGGATAGCCGCGCCGGGAAGCAGCCGCAAAGGTGGGCTCGGTGCCGGTGGCCTCATAGCGCATGCCCCAAGGCTTGGAGGAATCCTCAACGAACTTACCGCCGCGGCCCACGGTAGACAGGATGAGGATATCGAAAAAGCCCATGCCAAGCCCGCGCACGAGGACTTTCTCATTGTCCTCGATGGAGTCAACGCCCTGGTCAATGGGATTATCAGCGCGAATCCAGCGCAGGCTGGGGTTATCTTCCAAGGTCTTAAGGATCCACCGCTCGTTTTCGGTATAACCCTGGTTTTGCCAGCCCGTGACCGCCAAGGTGGAGCCGGCCTCAACGGTGGTGTCGTTGTTGAGGTGCAAAATATCCGCGCCATCGCGGGATTCAATATCCACCACGCGGGCGTGGTGTTGCTTGACCTCAACCCACTCCGGCACGTCCTGCAGGACCGAGCGGAAGACCCACAGGATGTAGTGGCCGTAGAGCGCGCGCGGCAAATAGGATTCGGGACGCAATTTCTCCAGCTCTGCGCGGCCGAATTCCTCAAGCACCTGTGGATCGAGCGGGTGGGCAGCGGCGTAATCGCGGGCGCCGGCGGGCACGTTGGCATCGCCAAGCGTCAGGCGGATCCACTCGTAGATGGTGGGGCCTTCAACCACCGGAGCCTCCACAGTGGAGCCGGGGTCAGAAAACAGCGTCATGCCGTGTGCGAAGGTATTCATGCACAGGTACTTGGGCTGGTTGATATCCCAAATCTTGCCGCCGCCGTGCTGGGCATCATCGATGAGATGTAGCGTCAGCTTTTCTGGCGGGTGAGACACAGTATTGAGTTGTGCCACGAGGCGCTCGAGGACGGAAATGCCGCGGGGGCCAAGTCCAATCAGCGCGATGGATGAAGTGTTATCGGTCAACGCGGAGCCCTACCTTCTAGCTTATAGACCAAGCGGAATCGTCATAATAGACAATGAAGTCTATCAGTTGGGGCGCTGGCTAAATATGCACCGCCTGTGGCTCGGTGGCGGCAGGGCGCGCTCGCCAGCCGGAACACTCCGGGCGGGCGTGAAATTAATTCTTGGCAGGCGGAGCGGTAGACAGATCGGTAGGCAATGCGCGGCGGGGGTGGCGGGCCGAAGCGTTGCCTTAGGAAGCTGGTGCGCGGGTAGGATTGTGGTCATGACAATCAAGGTTCGCGATGCCCACTTACACAACCTGCGCAACGTCGATGTGGATATGCCGCGCGGCCAACTCGTGGCGGTGACGGGAGTCTCCGGTTCCGGAAAGTCCTCCCTGGCCTTTGGCACCATCCACGGGGAAGGGCAGCGCCGCTACCTGGAATCGGTGGCGCCGTTTGCGCGCCGGCTCATTAGCTCCGCGGTGGACCCACAGGTAAGCCAGGTGGAGGGCTTGCCGCCCACGGTGGCGCTGCAGCAATCCACCTCCGGCGGCGGGGCGCGCTCCACGGTGGGCACGGTCTCCGCGCTATCTAATAGCGTGCGCCTATTGTACTCGCGCGCCGGGGATAACCCTGAGGGCCTTTACTCTGATGCCTTTTCGCCGAATACCCCTGAGGGCATGTGCCCGCAGTGCCAGGGCGCGGGCGTGGTGCACGAGCCCACTGAGCAATCGATGGTGCCCGATCCTACCTTGTCCATTGAGGAAGGCGCCATTAAGGCTTGGCCCGGTGCGTGGGCCGGGAAGAATTTCCACGATATCCTCATGAACTTGGGCTATGACCTGGATTCGCCCTGGCAGGACCTGCCGCAGGAAGACCGCGACTGGATCCTATTTACCGAAGAGCGCCCCGTGGTCACCGTGAAACCCTTGCGCGGCGCGGACCAGATCCAGCGCAATTATGAGGGCACGTGGCGCTCGGTGGCCAGCTACCTCACCAAGACGCTGCAGGAGACCCAATCGGAATCGCTGCGCAAGCGCACGTTGTCCTTCATGGAATCCCGCGAGTGCGATACCTGCCACGGCCGGCGGTTGAACCCGCGGGCGCTCAAGGTGACGTATGCGGGCATGAGCATCGACAAGCTGGGCGCGCTGCCGCTGGACCAGGTCTATGAGGTGCTTAGCGCGCAGGAACCGGAGGAGAATTCCGCGGAGGATTTGCTGCTCAAGCAGGTCCTGCCGGCGCTGACCTCCGCCTTGGAGCTGGGGCTGGCGCACCTGAGTCTGGACCGGCCCACCCAGAGCCTCTCGGCGGGTGAATTGCAGCGCATCCGGCTCGCCGCCCAGCTGCGTTCCGGCCTCTTCGGCGTGGCGTATGTGCTGGACGAGCCGTCTGCTGGCCTGCACCCCGATGAGCGCGGGGCGGTGCTGGAGATGTGCCGCCGGTTCATCGCCGCCGGCAATTCGGTGCTGCTCGTGGAACACGATATGGATTTGGTGGCCCAGGCGGATTGGCTCGTGGACGTCGGCCCCTACGCCGGCGAGGGCGGCGGCAAGGTGGTCTATTCCGGGCCGGTCCAGGACTACGACGCGGATACCCCCACCGCCCGTGCCTTGGCGCAGCGTGAGCTCGCGCTTGCCGATGCCCCCCGTACCCCCTCCAACCAACTCCGCCTCCGCGGCATTTCTGCGCGCAGTATAGACGGGCTCGATGTGGACTTTGGCCTGGGGCAATTTACCGCTGTGGCAGGTGTATCGGGCTCGGGCAAGTCGACGCTGGTGAGCACCGTGCTGGCAGAAACCCTCAAGGAATCCGCCACCGCCGTGGCCGATGAGGATAAAGACGATGCGGACGAGGGCGGCCACGAGTTCTCGCTTGCAGGGGTAGAGGGCCTGGATAAGGTCTCCCGTCTGGTGCAGATTTCCCAAAAGCCCATCGGCCGCACCCCGCGTTCCACGCTGGCCACCTATACCGGCCTTTTCGATAACGTGCGCAAGCTCTTTGCCTCCACCCCGGAGGCCAAGGAGCGCAAGTGGACGGTTTCGCGCTTTTCTTACAACGTAAAGCAGGGCCAGTGCCCTACCTGTGGTGGCGCCGGAAAAATCGAGGTAGAGCTGGTCTTTTTGCCAGGCTCCTATACTACCTGCCCGCAGTGTGGCGGTGCCCGCTTCAACGATGAGACCCTCGAGGTGACCTGGCACGGGCGCAGCATCGCAGAGGTACTGGAGCTCACCGTGGATGAGGCCGCCGAATTCTTTGCCGATGAACCAAAGATCCACCGCGCCATCGCCACGCTGCAGGCCGTGGGCCTGGGCTACCTCCGCTTGGGGCAAGGCGCGCCGGAGCTTTCCGGCGGCGAGGCGCAGCGCATCAAGCTCGCTACGGAGCTGCAGCGCTCGCGCAATTCGCGGCGCGGGCACACGGTCTACATGCTGGATGAGCCCACCACCGGCCTGCACCCTGCCGATATTGCCCTGCTCAATGCGGAGCTGCACAAGCTTGTCGATGCCGGGCATACCGTGATCGTCATCGAACACGATCTCAACGTTCTGGCGAGCGCGGACCGCATCATTGAGATGGGCCCCGGTGCCGGTGCGGACGGCGGGCAGATTATCGCCGATGCCACCCCAAGCCAGCTGGCCGCGGAAGATACCGCGACCGGTAGGGCGCTGCGGGCACGTCAGCGCCAGAGCTAGCATCCTCCCTGGTTCAACGCTGGCATCTGGGAGATTCCCTGGGAACTCACAGGAAAATGATGTACATCTGGTAGGCATGACAAATAATGGCTTTGGTGAAAACGGTTCCAATGGCCGAAAAGGCTCTCATAATGATGACCGCGGCACTGACGAGACCCGCCAGTGGTCTGGCCCGGCCGAGGATGCCACGCGCCAGATAGGCCGCGTTCCAGATAGCGCGGCCGGTGATGCCCGCAACCAGCGCCCGCAGCAGTATTTCCCGGGCGCGCAGCAGCCGCAGAATGAGACGCGGCAATTCGATGCAAGTGCCGACTACCAGCAGAATTACCAACAAAACTATCAGCAGCCCGGCGGGCAATATGGCCAGCAGCAGTACGGTCAGCAACAGTATGGCCAGCAGCAGTATGAGCCGGTGCCGTCGGACTATGACCCGGATCAGCGCGGTAGGGGAAAGAGGAAAAACGGCGGGATGGCCGGTGTCTTTGCCGCCATCGCCGTGGTTGCCATCTTGGCGGCGGGCGCCCTGTTCTTCTTGTGGCGCAATGCCGCGAGCGATGCCGATAAGCCGGCGCCAGAACCGGTGACGGAAACCACGACCACGCAGGTGCCCACCACGGTGACCGAAACTGAGGATGCGCGCCCTGGCATTTCTGAGCGCTTGCGCAATCTGCCAAACCTGCAAGACGAGCTCCCCGAAGATATTCCTTCCGAGCTGCCACCGGAAATCCAGGACCGCCTGGAAGAAGGCAATGACCTCGACGTAGAACGCCTCTTGCGGGATCTCCTTGGCAATAGCGGCAACCAGCAGCAGGGCTAACACATAGTAGCGGCGGCGCGGTACGGTGCGGCGGGATTGCCGATTGCCGGCCGCCGCGCCGCAGTAGGTAAAATCTGGCAGCATGAATGAATCGATGCAGCTGGCTGAACAGGTAGCCGCCCAATTGGCGCGCCACCTTACTGATGTGGTGCTGTGCCCGGGATCCCGCAACGCACCGCTGTCTTTGGCGCTCTTGGCGCGCGAGGATATTCGGGTGCATACGCGCATTGATGAGCGCGGCGCTGCGTTTACCGCCTTAGGCATGGCGCGCGTGCAGCACCGCCACGTCGGGGTGGTGATGACTTCCGGCACGGCCGTGGCCAATACGCTGCCCGCGGTGGTTGAAGCGCACTATTCGCATACCCCGCTCGCCATTATTAGCGCGGACCGTCCAGAGCGGTTGATCGGCACCGGTGCTTCCCAAACCATCGTGCAAGACGGCATCTTCGGCATCTATGCGGATACCACCCAGGTCAACGAGCAAAAAGATGTTGCCGCCCTTGCGGAGCGGTTTGAGCGCGATCTTCAGGTGCACATCAATATCGCCTTTGACGCGCCGCTGGTAGGAGATAGCCTGCCGGAACCTGTAGGTGGCGATGGCACTCGCGCGGCTACCCCGCGGTTTTATGACCACGGCGAGGTCGCGGTGGACTTGAGCAAAAATACCCTCGTCATCGCCGGCGATGAGGCCTGGGAGGTTGAGGGCTTAGAAGACGTGCCGACCATCGCGGAGCCCTCCGCGCCGGGGCCCTTCCACCCCGTGCACCCGGCCGCGGCGCACATTTTCCGCAAGGCGCAGGTCTCTGCGAATGACTACGTGGTCAATACCAAGGTTGAGCAGGTCATCGTGGTGGGCCACCCCACGCTGCACCGCGGGGTGCTCGCGCTGATGAATGACCCGGATATCGAGCTCGTGGTGCTCTCGCGCACGGCGGACTTTACCAACCAGCGTGGGGATAACGCGCGGCTTGGCACCACCGTCAAGGTCACCGGCGAGCCAAGCCGCGAGTGGCTCAAGATTTGCCAGGGCGCGACCGACATGGCCGGCGAGGCCGTGCGCGCAACATTGGAGGAAGAAGAGCTCGGGTTTACCGGTCTGCACGTAGCGGCGGCGGTAGGCGATACGCTTGCGGTCAATGACACGGTGGTCCTCGGCGCCTCGAATCCGGTGCGCGATGCCTCCCTCATCGGTATGCCCTTCGATGGCGTGGATACCTACGCTCCGCGCGGGGTGGCGGGCATCGATGGCACCGTCTCCCAAGCCATTGGCGTCGCCCTAGCCACGCAATCGCTGGATCCCACCAATTGGCGCGCCCCACGCGTGATGGCTTTGGTAGGGGATGTGACCTTCCTGCACGATGCCAATGGTCTGTTGATCCCGGAGGACCAGCCGCGGCCGGAAAACCTCACCATCGTGGTGGCCAATGACAATGGTGGCGGTATCTTTGAAACCCTGGAACAAGGCGCGCCCGCGCTTCGCGATGCCTTCGAGCCGGCCTTTGGAACGCCGCATGGGGTGGGCATCGACAAGCTGGCAGAGGCTTATGACGCAGACTACCGTCTGGTGACCACCCCACAGGAGCTGCTGGATACCCTGGCAGAGCTCAAGGAATACTCCACGGGCATCACCATCGTAGAGGCGCAGACCACCCGTGCTACGCGCCGGGCGCTGCAGGATAAGCTCACGCAGAAGGTGGGCCAGTAAGTGGCCCCGCGCTATACGCCCGCGGTTTTTCGGCGCCGGCTGCACCAGCTCGTGCTGGCCATTTATGTGGCGCTGGTCGTGGGGTCGGAGGGCCTCGTGGTGGGGCCATTCCTCAATGACCGCGCCATTTCCGCACAGCCTAACCGGGCCTTGGCAACGGTCAAGGACGTCGGCGTGCTGCGCACCACCGTGGATTTTCAAGATAGTGACGGGATCTACCATGCCCCGCGGCAAGGATTGCTCTATCCCACCGACCTGGGCGAGGGACAGCAGGTATGGGTGCAGTACGCCGAAGATAACCCAGATTTGGTGAAGGTAGAAGGCCGCGAGTGGACCTTGGCGGTCATACCGGCGCTGTCCGTGGCCATCGTGTCGACGCTTGGCGCAGTGGGGTTGTGGCGGCTTATTAACCTGACCACCCGCCGTGCTGAAAAGCCCGCTGAAAATCGGGCTGAAAAATAATTTACCTAGATTTTTCATTGGATTCACCAAAGGCCGAGAAAAATAAGCCATTATGGTGGCATGCGAGTTGCAATCGTGGCCGAATCGTTCCTCCCCAATGTCAATGGCGTGACAAACTCGGTGCTGCGCGTTTTAGAGCACCTGCACGAAACCGGACACGATGCGATTGTCATCGCCCCCGGTGCCCGCGAGGGTCAAGAAGAAATCCCCGATTATTTGGGCTTTCCCATCTACCGCGTGCCCACCGTGCGCGTGCCGCTGGTGGATTCGCTGCCGGTGGGCGTGCCGACCACGGCCGTGGATGATGCGCTGCGGAAGTTCAAGCCCGATATCATCCACCTAGCCAGCCCGTTTGTGCTGGGTGCAGCGGGCGCATTTTCGGCCCGGCAACAGCGCATTCCGGCAGTGGCGCTCTACCAAACCGATGTCGCCGGGTTCGCCACCAAGTACCACGCCTCCGCATTGGCCTATGGCGTGTGGGAGTGGCTGCGTACCATCCACAATTCCTGCCAGATGACCCTGGCACCGTCCTCGCTAACCATCCGGGACTTGGAAAAACACCACATCAAGCACGTGCGCCACTGGGGCCGCGGCGTCAATGCCGAGCTATTCCATCCCAACAAGCGCTCTGCCACGCTGCGCCGCAGCTGGGACCGGAGTGGAAAGAAGAACATCGTCGGCTTCGTCGGCCGCTTGGCCGCGGAAAAGGGCGTGCACCGCCTATCGGCACTCAATGACCGCGAGAATATTCAGCTGGTTATTGTCGGTGACGGCCCCGAGCGCCCGCTTTTGGAGGCGCAGCTTCCCGGCGCCGTATTTACCGGCGCGTTGAGCGGTGAGGAGCTAGCGCAGGCCTATGCCTCGCTCGATGTCTTTGTGCACGCCGGCGAATTTGAAACCTTCTGTCAGTCCATCCAAGAGGCCCAAGCCTCTGGCGTGCCCACCATCGGCCCGCGGGCAGGCGGGCCCGTGGATCTTATCCAGGAAGGCTATAACGGCCTGCTTTTAGACGTAGATAGCTTTGTCGAGGACCTGCCCAATGCCGTCGATGCGCTCTTAAACCCAGACGTGCACGCCGAATTGCGGGATAATGCCCGCGCATCCATTTCTTCGAAGACGTGGACCGCGCTGTGCGAGCAGCTGGTGGGCTACTACGAAGAGGTGCTAGAAGATACCCGCCGGGTGCCGCTGACCATTTTGGGGCAGCGCCCGGAGCTGCCACGGTGGGCGGCTCGTGCCCTTGGGGCCCGCGTAGCCTAGACTAGGCATTTGTGTCTAAGGCAGATCTGGATAAAAAGCCCTTCGACGTCGCGCGCATGTTTGACGCCGTCGGCGAAAAATACGACCTCACCAATACCATCCTGTCCTTTGGGCAGGACAAGCGCTGGCGCAAGCGCACCCGCGAGCGCCTGAACCTGCAGCCGGGGGAGAAGGTCCTCGACCTCGCGGCCGGAACCGCGGTGTCCACAGAAGAGCTGTCCAAATCCGGTGCGTGGTGCGTAGCCTGCGATTTTTCGCGCGGCATGCTCGCCGCCGGAAGCGAGCGCGACGTGCCCAAGGTGGCTGGCGATGGCATGAAATTGCCTTTTGCGGATAATACGTTTGACGCCGTCACCATCTCCTATGGCCTGCGCAATATCCACGATTACGAGCTGGGGCTGCGGGAAATGGCGCGCGTGACTAAGCCGGGCGGGCGCCTGGCGGTGGCGGAATTTTCCACGCCCATCGTCCCGGTATTTGGCACCGTGTACAAGGAATACCTCATGCGCCTGCTGCCCCCGGTTGCGCGCGTGGTCTCCTCCAACCCGGATGCCTATATTTACCTTGCGGAATCCATCCGCGCTTGGCCGGGCCAAGAGGAGTTGGCGGCGGCCATCAACCGCAATGGATGGGCCAACGCGGGCTGGCAAAACCTCACCCTGGGTATCGTTGCCTTGCACTCGGCAACGAAGCCGCTTGCCGATGCCCCACAGTAACCCCTGAAGCTCCCTAGACCGCCGCAGTGGAGGTCCACAGGGGCGTATCGCGCCGGACGGTGCCAACGGTGCGGCCGGCCGTGCGCCACAGGCGGGCGATAAGGTCGCGGTCCTCCTCCGTGATGAGGTTGCCCATAAGGCGGGCTGCCGCGGGCATCAGCAAGCGGCCCACCGGACCGCGCAGCGCCAACGGGCCCGCCACGGGCAGGAATTGCGGGTAGGTCAACAGGCGGGCGGCCGTGCGCGCGAGCAGGAAGGATTCGCCGTAGTGCTCGCGCAGGGTAGCTGGCCACGTGAGGGTGAAATCTTTCGGCCCGAGCATGCCCACCGCAAGCGCCGCGGTCTCGAGGCCGTAGTCGATGCCCTCGCCGTTTAAGGGGTTGATGCAAGCGGCGGCATCGCCAATGAGCATCCAATTGGCCCCCGCCACATTAGAGACCGCCCCGCCCATGGGCAGCAGGGCAGAGGTGACGTGTTCGATGTCCCCAAGGCCCCACTCCGCGCGCTGCTGGGCGGCGTAGAACTCCAGCAACTTTTTGGTATTAATCTTGGCCGGCCGCTGCGCGGTCGACAGCGCACCGACGCCGATATTGACCTGGCCAAGCTCTGCTCCCAACGGGAAAATCCACCCGTAGCCGGGCTGGATGGCACCGTCTTCATCTTTTAATTCCACGTGCGAGTGCATCCATGGCTCGGTTGCTTGAGGGGAGGCGGCATAGGAGCGCGCGGCGATGCCATAGACCTCATCTCGGTGCCAGGTGCGGCCCAATTGCTTGCCAAAGGTAGAACGCACGCCATCGGCCACGATGAGCCATTTCGGCTGAATAATCTGCTTGCCGATGCGAAACGAGGTCACCCGGTTGCCCTCCATGACCGGGGCGCTCGCGGGGGTACCAGAGATAAGCGTCGCGCCTGCGGCAGTGGCTGCCTCTACTAGCTGCGCATCGAGCTTAAAGCGCGGCAGGGCAGTGCCAACCTGGGAAGGATAGGTCTGCGGCCACGGGGCGGTGACGTCCCCGCCGTAGCCGTGCAGTTTGAGCCCGCGGTTGCGGTAGGAGGCGTTAACAGTAATGCCGAGCTTATCTAGCTGGTGCATTGCCCGCGGGGTAAGACCATCGCCGCAGGTTTTATCGCGGGGGAAGGCGGATGAATCAATGAGGACAGTCTCATAGCCAGCGCGGGCGGCGTGGATGGCCGCGGCACTTCCTGCGGGTCCTGCACCGATGATGGCGACTTCGACAGGGCGGGGGGAATCGATCTGTTCCGACATAGGGACTATCATTGCACTAGTTCAACCCCTCAAGTGTGTTAAGGGGGCTGGTTTGGACTACGGTAGATAAACGATTATCTCTGGCTTTTAATTGCAAGGAACGCTATTTAATGACTCACGGCCACTCGCATGCCACTCACGTGGATCTTGGTGATCCACAGCTTAATGAACGCATTGGCGCGGGCATGGAAGCAGTAGAAGAAAAGCTGCGCAGTGAAACTGACCGCGGCCAGGACTTCTTGAAGGACAAGGTAAGCCATCTGTCCAAGGCAGGTGGCAAGCGCTTTCGTCCGATGATGGCACTGCTTGCCTCTGAGTACGGCGCCAATCCGGGCTGTGAAGAGGTTATTAAGTCCGCCACCGTTGTGGAGATGGTGCACGTTGCCACCCTGTACCACGATGATGTGATGGATGAGGCGGATCGCCGTCGCGGCGTGGAATCCGCCAACTCTCGGTGGAATAACTCCGTAGCCATCCTTGCCGGCGATGCCCTCCTCGCGCACGCCTCCCGCCTGATGAGCCAACTAGATACCCATACCGTAGGCCACTTCGCGGATACCTTTGAAGAGCTGGTGACCGGCCAGATGCGCGAGACCATTGGTGCTGGCGAAGCCAACCCCGTGGACCACTATATGGCCGTTATTCAGGAAAAGACCGCGGTGCTTATCGCCTCTGCCGGCTACCTCGGCGCGTACCACTCGGGCGCTTCTGAAGAATACGCTGCTGCATTGAGCCGCATCGGCGGTGCCATCGGCATGATCTTCCAGATCGTGGACGATGTCATCGATATCTTCTCCGATCCAGAAGAGTCCGGAAAGACTCCGGGCACCGACCTGCGCGAGGGTGTCTTTACCCTCCCCGTCCTCTACGCCTTGGAAGAGGACGGCGAGGTGGGAGACCAGCTGCGTGAGCTGCTGACAGGCCCCCTAGAAACCGATGCTGAGGTCGAGCGTGCCATTGAGCTCCTGCGCCAGTCTGGCGGCCGTCAGCGGGCGCTAGAGGACATTAACGCCTACCTACGCACCGTAGAAGAACAGCTTTCCGTACTGCCGGAAAATTCCGCTAGCCAAGCGCTGCGCCAGCTCGCGGACTACACCGTTCGCCGCGTGGGCTAGCTGCTTGTCGATGCCCCCTCCTACACACCCCATTTCTCCCCGCTGCGCTGGCGATTTGGAGGTAGGTGGGTGCTTCATAGTAAAGTACATACACGCACCACAGAGTGCATGCCAGGTTGCCCGAGCGGCCAAAGGGAGCGGACTGTAAATCCGCCGGCATTGCCTTCAGAAGTTCGAATCTTCTACCTGGCACAACACAGAGCCCCACAAGCACAAGCTTGTGGGGCTTCGTCGTTTTCTCCTGCAAGGGGCGGATTCTAGTGGTCGTGGAAACACGATTTTAGATTTCGGTGGCATAGCTTAGCAGTTCGGCCATTTTTTCGG
>NZ_JBEHFO010000026.1:0-18831 GCF_040225595.1 Corynebacterium sp. KPL2734
CCCGGTTATTCTTCAATGCCAATGCAGATGAACTCGACAGAGAAACAATCCCGGTATTTATCGATGAACCGGATCATAACCGAGGCTTGGGGCCTGGTTCCGACGCGAAAAAAGCTGACGCAGCCTTCAGCAACTCATTGGTATCTCGAAGCTGGTGATTTTCACGGCGTAGCCTGGCATTTTCGGCGGCCAAGTCATCGGGCACTGGTTCTGGGATGTTTCCTGCACGGCGAGCAGGCTTAAGTCCATTGACGAGCTGTGTGCCATGAAACCCCCAACTTTGCAGCTACTGCCTGGCACGCGGGGTGCATCGACATGTTTTCCGCCAAGATGCGGTCTTCCACGAGACGGACCACACGGTTCTTTGCATCTTGGTCAAATTTTCTTGGCATGTTCCAGACTTTCCCATCTACTCAAACGGAACAAAACCTGGGACACTTCAACCCGACCGGGTCAAGTATCAGGTGGCAACCAAACAGGAGTCATCTCCGAGGGCAGGAGAGCACGCGAATCCACGCCAAACAACGCAGAAATACAGGATGACAAAACGTTACGTCAGGATGACGACATGGGGTTAGCGTCCTGCAGACGATTTTACTCGCCGGTTATTCCTGATGCCTGTTTTTGATGCGATTGACCAGTACTGCTCCAACTATGGTGAGCAGTATGAGGATGAGAAACCCTAGGATCGACTTGTTTGCGATGCCGACATAACTTGAAATTGCCAGACCAAATAGTGCAACGACAATCGCATTAGGAGATATTTTATGCCTGTTCATTAGTTCCCTTTCACACTTGAAAGTTAAGTGGGCCTGACCCCGACAGAACGGCTGAATCGGGAAATCCGGCGGCGTACCGACGTTGTAGGGTTCTTCCCTAACCGCAGGTCTGTGATCCGCCTGGTCGGCTCTGTGCTAGCCGAACAACATGATGATTGGATCCAGCAAAAGCGGTACATGTCGCTAGCGAACTTGGAACAAACCCGAAACCTCATAGCCGCCAACACCTTCAATGCTAGCAACACAAAGGCCCCGACGAAGCAGCCTAATGAACCGACATCAACTCCCGAGCCGGACCCCAACACTGCCCTTGGCGCTGTCCTCGATTCAGAAAGAACAAATACACCACTTCTACGGACTTGACCATCCCCGTCATAGACAGGGCATCGAGGATGATTTTACTCATCCTTTCATCGTGATCCGAACCGGCTAGCACAGCAGGAAGTTGTGTACGGTATTTCCCGGTCAAAGACCGGTGATCCCGTAAAAGAGTGGAAAAGGACTAGTACCACCAGCCCAGACTCTCTAACGAGACAACCTTAACCACGCATCCTGCCGTCTAGCCTCGGAACCTTAAATCTGTGCGAAATATTCTCAGCTTAGAACGGCAGGTTGAATGGCAGACCAGCCAAGAACTGGTTGTACGCCAAGAAGGCGTGGCCGATGATTTCACCAATCAGGTCGATTGCGCTGGACAAAGCAAACAAGGTTTTCTCCTTCAACTGTCACGAAACTCTTATTTAGGTATCGCGACAACATAGCGCCGCGTTACATCGGCGCAATATTGTGTTTTTTGGGCAGGTCATGGGCCGACTTCGTGGCCAATTGCCGCAGCGCCTGGCGCAGGGCAATGCGCGATTGATTTGGCTGAATCATGGCATCGAGGTAGCCGCGTTCCGCTGCCACGTAGGGTGCTGTCATGGTCTCATCGTAGAAGTCCATGAACATCTTCTTGGTCATCTCGCGCTGCTCTGGGGTCTCGGCGGCCTCAAGCTGCTTTCCCGCAATCATGACCACGGCGGCGGCAGCACCCATGACAGCGATCTGCGCGGTAGGCCACGCCAAGTTAATATCGCCGCTCAAGTTCTTCGACCCCATGACGGCATAGGCGCCGCCGTAGGCCTTGCGCACGATGAGCGAGACCTTCGGCACGGTGGCTTCCACGACGGCGAAGGCAAACTTCGCACCGCGGTGAATCAGGCCCACCTTCTCCTGTTCCACACCCGGCAGGTAGCCCGGCGTATCGACTACGAAGACGAGCGGAACATTGTAGGCATCGCAGATGCGGATAAAGCGCGCGCCCTTATCGGCGGCATCGGCATCAATGCACCCGGCCAAGTGCATGGGGTTATTGGCCACAAAACCCACCGTCTTGCCGTCGATGCGGCCAAAGGCGGTGATCATATTCGGCGCGAAGTTTTCCTGGATTTCGATGATCTCATCGTCATCGCCAAGCTGGGTGAGAAGGTCCATCATGTCGTAACCGGCATTGGTGTCATCCGGCATGAAGGAATTCAGGTCCTCATCCTCGGTGATTTCGGCATCAGACGGCGCGGGGAAAGTCGGCGATTCATCAAAGCAGGTCAGCGGCAGGTGATCCAAAATATCGCGCACCATGTCAAAGGCGTCTTCCTCAGAATCCACCACGGCGGAAACGTTGCCGTTCAGCTCCTGCTGGCGGGCGCCGCCGAGCTCAGCGGAGGTGACGTCTTCACCGGTAACCTCACGGATGACGTTGGGGCCGGTGACATACATTTCCGCTTCCTCATCCACCGCGATGACAAAGTCAGTGGTCACCGGAGCGTAGACCGCGCCGCCGGCGGATTTACCCATCATGATGGAAATCTGCGGGCTGCGGCCAGATAGCGGCAGCTGGCGGCGGGCGATTTCGGAGTACATGGCTAGCGAAGTCACCGCGTCTTGGATACGTGCACCACCGGAATCCTGGATACCGATGACCGGGCAGCCAATCTTGATGGCCATATCCATGATCTCGGTGACTTTCTTACCAAAGGTGACACCCACGGAACCGCCGTAGACCGTCTTGTCGTGAGCATAGATGCATATGGGCCGACCGGATACGCGGCCATAGCCTGTGACCACGCCATCGGAATAGATGGCTTCCGGGTCACCCGGGGTCTTGCCCAAGGAGCCCGTTTCCACAAAGGAACCTTCATCCAAGAGCTCGTTGATGCGCTGGCGAGGAGTGGTACGGCCTGCCTCGTCGCGGCGTGTGCGGGAACGCTCACTGCCTGGATCTTGCGCCTCATCTAGGCGCTTGCGCAGGTCAGCGAGTTTCTCAGCGGTTGTTTGCTTGGCCGCCACGTATCTTCTCCTCGATCCAATCGTTCATATGCTTGCCCACGGTGCCAATGGCTGGCTCGTCCGGCACTGCCAAGTGATCACCGGGCAGCTGCACAATTTCTAGATCCTTAACGATAACGCCCCAGCCGCCATCCGGATCAATCTCAGCGTAGCGCGGCTCTAGCTCGATCGCACCGTCATGCATCCGCTCTGAGCGGAAGAGCACCACAGGAACGCTGACATCGGCCCAGCGGTGGAAATCGATCTTGGCCAAAATCTGGTTATCCACAAAGGACGCGCGCTGGTGCTCCAAGACGCCGGCGGAAAGGCCGTGTTCGGAGGCATCCGTCGTGGCCAAGAATTCCGCCAGCATGGTCATCAGAGCGTCCTCACCCATGGTGTCCAGCATCTCGTAAGGCGGCTCGAAGTCCAAGCCATAGGTCTTCTTAGCAAAGGCGGCGTAGCGCTCCCACCGGGCGCGGGTTTCCTCCGGCGTATCCGGTGCCGGGTGGGACGGCTGCGTGGTATCGAGCAAGGAAATGAAGGCGACCTCTGCGCTCTCCTCCCCACGCTTGCTGCGCTCTGCCAGCTGGTAGGCCACCTCGTAGGCCAAAGCGCCGCCAAAGGACCAACCGCCGAGGACGACCTTGCGGCCGCGCGCATAGCGAACGATGTCCTCGATATAAGCGGCGGCTCGCTCTTCTAAGGAGCCCTCAATCCTTTCCACGCCGTAGACGGCGACATCCGCTGGCAGCCTGCGGGTCAGCGGTTGGTAGACCACCGTGGTTCCACCGGCCGGATGGAACATGAACACGGCGGGCCCATCGGCCTCGCGCAAGACGCGGATATTGCCTTCCACCTCGGTCTCGAGGCCCTCGCGGACCAGGTCAGACAATGTTTCCAGTGCTTCGGCGTCGAGGACCTGCTGCGCGGTGACATCGATGTGGGCGCGCTCGCGCAAACGCTCGGCAATCTGTGCTGCCACTTCCTCGGAGATTTCCGGAAGCGGCGAGGTCACGCCCGCCGGGGCCTTACCGGTAATGCTTGCCCACGTGCCAAAGACCATGCGTTCAGAGGCATCGCGCGGGGCAATGCCCACGCCCTGCTCCGAGTCTTGGGTGGTCTCGTCTGCTGCGGCCGCAGATTCTGTAGCCGCCGGTGCAGCGTCGGCGCTAGTATCACCGTTATCTATACGGCCGCCAGCAACGGCTTCCTCGACCATGGTGATGACGTCTGCCAAGGAGGCATCGCGAAGCGCCTGTACCTGCAAGGGTGGAATCTGGAAGTCATTTTCCACGCGGTTTTTAATGCGCATGCCCATCAAGGAATCGAGGCCCAGGTCAATCAGCGGCAGCTCGCGCGGGAGATCCGAGACGTCATAGCCCATGGATTCGGACACGATAAGCGCCAAGCGGTCCTCGACGGTCTCTTGCCGTGGATCCCAGCGCACGGCATCCACATCCTCCTCCTCGGCAGCCGTCTCCGTGCCGGCGTTGCCCTCTGGCACCGCCGCCACCCCAGGGATCGCGCCCGCGCCCAAATCCAGGCCGGAGGCAAAACCTTCCGCCAAGAGCTCAGTGCGCGTGTCCTGCACGCTATAGACGGCAATGGACATTCCACCAATGGACGTGGTGACGACGGTAGTAATTTCCCCGTGCGGCGGGAGATCGCGGTGCTCCTCCGCGGCCACGATGTGTGCCCCAGGCTGCACCGCTTCTGCGGCGGCCTCCACGATGGCCAGCGCGGACGGGGCTTGGTCGGCGTTGGTGGAAAAGGCCACCTTGCCCTCCGGCAAGTTCACGCGGTTACCGGGCAGGCCGGAGACCCCGCCCGAAGGCCGCGCATTGGTCCAAAAACGCTGGCGGTTGAACTGCGTATACGGCGCTTCTGCCTGCGCGCCCGAGCCCACTACGGTGGCGAAATTCACCGGGGTTCCCGTCACGTAGAGCTTGCTCAACAAATCCAACAAAGACTCGGTAGGGTCCACCTTGCGCTTTAAGCTATACAGCAATTGCGCATCGGCCTTGCCCACGGCAAACGCCGTAGACATAAGCCCCATGAGCGCCACCGGGTTCGGCGAAATCTCTACCAGCTGGGTGTGCCCTGCGGCAAAGGCTTGTTCCGTAGCGTCCTGCAGGTACACCGGGTAGCGGGTCATGCGCAGCCAGTAATCCTCATCGTGGACGGTGGTACCGGGGCGATAGACCTCGCCCTTTTCCACGGAGGAAAAGAGCGTCGTATGCAGCGGGCGGGCCTCCATGCCGGCGATGGCTGCTTCGAGCTCGCCCAAAATCGGGTCGACGGCAGAGGTATGCCCCGCGGCCTTCACGTTGAGGGCGCGGGCGAATTTCCCTTCATCGTCGAGTTTTTCCACCAACTCCAGTACCGCCTGGCGCGGACCACCCACGGTGGTCATGCCGGGGCCGGTATAGACGGCTGGCTCGATGGATGCATCGAGGGCGGCAATGTCTTCGGCGGATAGCTCGACGACGGCCATGGCTCCTTGCTCGGCATCGCTTAGCGATGCCTCTCCCTCGCCCATCAAGCGCGCGCGGTGGCAGGCAATAATCATCGCATCCCGCGCGGAAATGCCACCTGCGGCATAGGCCGCGGCGATTTCCCCCATGGACATGCCCATAACGCCCGCCGGGCGCACGCCGAAGGAGGCCAATAGATCCGTAAGCGCGATCTGGATGGCGGTGATGGCAACCTGCGCCGTTTCCGTGTCATAGGTTTGGGAATCGTCTTCAACGATGTCCAGGATGGACCAGCCTGACTCGAAATCCACGATGGCATCGAGTTCTTTCAGCCGCGTGCTAAACAGCGGTGAGAGGGCGATCATGTCCTTCGCCATCTTGCGGTGTTGGGAACCGAAGCCTGAATATACGAAGACCGGCCCCTGCACCTGCGGGGAATCCGCGGCCGCAATGCCAACAGACACCTTGCCCTCAGCCACCTGGCGTAGGCGCTTAATGGCCTCTTCAGTCGAGCTAGCCATGACGACGGCGCGCGAGCGCGAGTGGTTGCGGCGCGCGACCGTGCGCGCTACATCTGCCAAGTCTGGCTGCTCTGCCTCTAAGAAATCCGCGAGCAGGCCCGCCGCACGCGCGCGGCGAGACGGCAAGAGGCCAGAGACCGGCAACGCCACCGTTTCGGTGGACAACTGCGGATCATTGGTGCGCGGGGTGCCCTGGTAATCCGTCAAGACGACGTGGGCATTCGTGCCGCCGAAGCCAAAGCCCGATACGCCGGCCACCTTTTTCCCGGAGTATTCCGGCCACTCGCGCGGGTCTTCAACGACCTCGAGGCGCTCGCCCACGAAATCGATATAGCGATTGGGGCCGGAGTAATTGATATTCGCCGGGATAATATCGTGCCGCATGGCCTCGATGACCTTGATGAGGCCCACGACACCCGCGGCAGATTCAGAGTGGCCGATATTGGTCTTGGCAGAGCCCAAGAGGACGGGCGATTCCATCCCACGCCCAGTACTCAGCACGCGACCGAGCGCGCTGGCTTCGATGGGATCTCCCAAGATGGTGCCCGTTCCGTGGGCCTCCACATAATCCACATCCTCGGGTGCTACGCCCGCGTCCGCGTAGGCACGGCGCAGCACGTCTTCTTGCGCTTCTGGATTAGGTGCGGTCAGGCCATTCGAGTGGCCATCGGAATTGACGGCAGAGCCCTTGAGGACGGCTAGGATTTCATCGCCATCGGCCTCCGCGTCCTCCAGGCGCTTGAGCACCAGCACACCGGCGGCGTCGGCACGCACGATGCCATCGGCGTCATCAGAAAAAGCATGAATGGCGCTGGTAGGAGAAGTAACGCCCAATTCCGAAAAGGCGGTGGAGGCGTGCGGGGCAGCCAAGATATTCACGCCACCCGCCAGCGCTACATCGGCAGCACCGGTGCGCAGATCCTTGATTGCATAATCGACCGCAACCAAGGAAGACGAGCAGGCCGTATCCACATTGATGGACGGGCCGCGGAAATCCAGGGCATAAGAAATGCGGTTGGCAACGATTGCCGAGGAACTACCCGTGAGCGCATAAGGATGCATCTCCGTGGGATCGGCGGTAATCAGCATGCCGTAATCATTATTGGTCGAGCCCATGTACACGCCCGTGTGCGTGCCGCGCAACTCATTGGCGGGAAGGCCCGCGTTCTCCAACGCGTGCCATACCAACTCGAGCAGGATGCGCTGCTGCGGATCCATATTCGCGGCCTCTAGCGGCGATAGGCCGAAGAACTCCGCATCAAAGGAGGCAACATCATCGATATAACCGCCATCGGTATTGTGCTGCGCGATCTTCTCACTCAATACGGGATCGGCGCTGTACTCAGACCACCGCCCCACCGGCAGCGGCCCCGTGCCCGCGCGCGATTCAGCGAGCATGGTCCAAAATTCCGGCACATCTTTAGCGCCTGGGAAACGTCCGGACAAGCCGATCACTGCAATATCAGAACCCTGCGCGGCGCGAGCTGTGCGCTGCACGCGCGGTGCATCGTCGTGCCGCACTGCGGGCTCATTAAGCAAGCGATTAGCTAGAAGCTCAATCGTGGGGTACTCATACGCCACCGTCGCATCGAGCCGCGTGCCTAAAAGATTTTCTAATTCGCCCGACAGCACTACGGCGTCCCGAGAAGAAAGACCATAGTTTTCCAGTGGGGTGGAATCTAAAATCTCTGTGGCCGCTACGCCCGTGGCCTGGGATACCCAGTCACGCAGCCATGCACGAAGTTGCTCGATGGTCATAAACCGTCTTTCCTAGTGGGGTTAATAGAACGACAAATACCTATATCGCTCTATTTTGTCACTTTGTTAACTTAACGTCCGAATCCGGCTTTAGGCTTGGTAGTCCTTTTTCGCCACGCGGCGGGCAATCTTATGCGAGGAGGTGCGCTTAATTTCCCCTGGCGCCTTCCACACGATATCGCACGGGGTAATGCCGTGATTCTTTGTCACGGCCGTGCGAATTGCGTCGCTGGCGGCGGCGTCGCCGGACGGATCCGCGTCATCGGCGCGCTCCACCAAGAGCACCAAGGATTCTGAGTTTTCGCCCTCTACGGCAAACGCAGCGATGGAATCTGGGCGCACGTGCGCGGATGCGTCCTGCACGGTGCCTTCAATATCCTGCGGGTAGTGATTGCGCCCGGCGATGACAATGAGATCCTTAAGCCGTCCGGTGATATACAGCTCACCTTCGATGATGGTAGCGAGATCGCCAGTGGCCATCCACCAGTCATCCTCTGGCAGGCCATCCTGGATGCGCTCACCCAGGGTATTGCGGAAGGTAGCCGCGGTTTCTTCTGGGCGGTTGAGATAGCCAGTTGCCATATTTTGTCCATGCACCCAGATTTCACCGATGGTGCCCTCTGGGACCTCGGCCTTGGTTTCAGGATCCACGATGGCAAGGTGCTGGAACGAAACGCCCTGGCCATTCGAGGCGAAGGCAACCGTTGCAGCTGACTTTTCCTCAATAACAGCGTGCCCGTCCGCCAATTTTTCGCGGTTGAAATGGGAAATGACGGGGCGCTTTTTATCCTGTGCGGTAGCGACGATGAGGGTTGCTTCCGCCAAACCATAGGAGGGACGCAGCACGGAACGCTCGACGCTGAAGGTATCTAGGAATTTCTGCACCGCTGGTTCCGTCACCGGTTCAGAACCAATGAGGATTCCATCAACGTTGGAGAAATCCGCGTCCTTGCCGTAGCGCGCGGCCAATTCCAAGGCGAAATTGGGCACGGCGGTATAGGTATTCTTCTCTTCACCCGGCTGGCGGCTGATGCGCTCAACCCACCGGTTGGGATGCTGGATGAAGTCGCGCGGGGTCATCATGTCCAATTCGATGCCCAGAATAGTGGTGAATAGCGCCAAGATGATGCCCATATCGTGGTGCATCGGCAGCCACGACACCACGCGCGGCGGGAACTGCAGGTTCACAGCCCGGAAGATCTGCAGCACATTCACCAAAATCGCGCGGTTGCTCAACTCCACGCCGGCAGGGGTGCGCGTGGAACCAGAGGTGTACTGCAAGAAGGCGGTGGAATCCACGCCCTCGCCAGCGACCGGCTTCCACGACGCCGCCAAGGAATCAGGCAGCGCATTGATGGAAATGACGCGCGGGCGCTCCCGCTCAGCGGAGAAATAGGTGCGCACCGCCGCGGCGGATACACGGTTGGTCAACACGATAGGGGGCTCGCAGTCAGCAAAGACCGCCTTGAGGTGGTCCGCGTGTCCCGGCTCATTCGGATCATAGAGCGGAATCGGGGTCATTCCCGCATACATCGCGCCTAAGAAACCAAAGAGGTATTCGGGGGAGTTGCCTGCCAGAATGGCCACGCGGGTGCCCGGTTCTGCAACTTGTTGCAGGCGCGCTGCCACCACTTTGATCCGGGTATTGATTTCCTGGCGGCTGAGCTCACGGGCGGTGTCTTCCTCACCGTAGAGCCACTGTCGCATTACTACCTGCGAGGTATCCGCGTCTGCCTGGTAGAGGGTCTCGGCCAAGCCTGCCAAGGTGAGTTCTGCGGGGAGGGCGATATTGCCCTCGGCGTCAAAAAACTTCCCCATGAGTTGCTGTAAATCCATCGATTCTCCTTTGGTAAATGCTTTTGTCTTAAAAATTATCGATGTTATAGCGCCTCATATTACACGGCATCAATGACACGGTGGGCCCAGTCCACAACCCACTGGTTCGCAGTAGTCCCCTCAATCACGCCGCCGTTATCGGCGTACTGCGCGTGTACTCCATTGGCCCCGATTAAATCCCTGGCGCGTTCCAAACCATTGCCCACGCCGGTGGGCGCATCACACACGGTGTCATTGGGAGCACAGATCTGGAAGGTCCTATCCGCAAGCTCTCCAAAGCCGTGCGGGCGCGCTCCGCGCATAGTGGCTCCAGGTACGATGGGCTGAACAAGGCCGGAGACGGGTTCCAAGGCAATCTCGGCGCCGATTCCACCCAGCTCGTGGCCCGGGTTTTGGCCCACGCCGTTTTCACGCCGGCCATCTGCAATCAACGCCACACCCGCGATATTTTCTGCGGGGATTACGCCTTCACCACCACCGATGTCATCAGCCACATCGCCGGCAATGACCGCGCCTTGGGAAAAACCGCTCAAAATGAACTTGGTCTGTGGGCAGCTATCGTGCATGCCGCGCAGCTCCTCATTCATCTTCGCGGTGCCCTCATCACGGGAATCGTCGTAGCTCATTTCCTCCTGCGCATTGATATTTTTAAATTGCGCAGTATAAGGAAGGGTCCACACCTTTACATCATCCCCGTAAGCCTCCTGCAACGGCTGCGTAATAGACAGCATGAACGAGCGCGGATTAGCAGAAGGATTGAGGGGAACATCGTCGGCGGCAGATTCCCAGGTACCTGGCGCGGAAATGAACTCCACGCTCGGACACCAATCCGGCTGGGATTCCTCCGGCGGCTGCCCGGATTCTGACCCCTCGGGGGAGCTAGGCCCCGCCGAGTTCGTTGTTGTGAGGTAGTGCGCGGCACCCGCGCCGATGACAACGAGAAGAGCGAGGACGGCAACGACGGTTATGATTTTTCGCATGAACTAGTTGTACCCGGAAAACCTCAAAGAAAGCTAGCAAAGAGCTGAACGTGCGTTGTCCTGGAGTAGTTTGGTGAGCTCCTCATAGTCCATGTCAGAGCGTTGCTGCTCAATCAGTTGCCCAGCTACCGCGGGAATAGTGATGTCATTGTCACCACAAGCGCCCAGGCCGGCACCGAGGAGCTGGTCTTCTACCCCATCGACCTTGACGCCCGCGTCCTTCAACGAATCCAAGTACGCAGCCTCTTCCTTGGGCAGCTGCGCGGAGGGAATCTCCGAGATCTCGCGCGCACCGCGGTCCTCTGGGGAATTCGAGGAACGAGACCCGTTCGTCGGCTCAGGGGATCCCTTGGATTCAGATGGCTTCCGAGAGGAAGAAGCGCTGCTTGACGCAGACTCGCTACTGCTCGTGGTCGATTTTTCGGAGGTCTTTTCGCGCGAAAGCGGCGCCACCGAGGTGTCATTGCCGGAGTCACTATCCACGGTGGCAGAGTCACACCCTGCCAAACCGAGGCACAAGACCGCTCCTACGAGGGCTAATTTACGCATGCTTACTTCTTTTCAGTCTGTACGCGGCCCATGACTTCACTGATCGTTCCGTGCTGGAACTCCTGTTTCAATCCACCAGCTGCGATTTCGGAGTAATCAGAGGTGGGCCAGCCAAACTCGCCTTGCTCCCAGCCTTTCTTACCCCATTCATCCATGATGGCGCCCTTCAAGATGTAGTGCGCGCCGGATTCTGGGGACCAGTAGATGGAGCCCTTTTCAAACTCCTGGAAGAAGCCGCCCTCGACCTTCTTCTCACCGTCCGTGGGGAAGCCCAATGGGGATTCGACACCGCCCATTTCCTTGTACTTTTTGCCAATGGCGCCAAAGGACACCTGGTTCTTACCATCCGGGTTCCGGGTCAGAATGCCACCTTGGAATTCCTGGACAAGGCCATCGCCCACCTTCTTTACCGGGCCAGTCGGGAACTTCAATTCGCCGCCTTCGAAGCCCTTCTCGCCCCACTTATCAATCATATCGCTGGTAACTTCCCAGGCACCGGTCTCTGGGCTCCAGTAAATGGAACCGTGTTCAAAACGCACGAGGCGCCCCTTGCCATCCAGCGCCTTAATTTCACCGGACTTAGGGAAGCCCAACCAGGAGGTGGGGCCACCGATTTCCGCATAGCGGGCGCCGATGCGGCCATACAGGGCGTGCGCACCATTGCCCGGGGACCAATACGCCGTACCGGTTTGGAAGTCTTGTGCCTTGCCCTTACCGGCAACGTCATATTCGTTATTCAGGCAGGAACCGATTATGCCTTCTTTGGTGGCCTTGGCAATATCGCCTTCAGTATTACAATCCGCACCGCGGTCAGCCTTGTCAAGTTTGAGGGCATCAGCAATGTACGGCCATGCATTTTGCATCTCGAATTGCCAGAAGGGCCAGCTGTGCACGCCGGAGGGACGGAATTGCACTACCGGTTCCACATTGGCGCGCTTCGCGTAGTCCACGAAGGTCTGGGTAGACATGCGGGAGATAACCTCCAGACCCATGCCGGCCAGGTTTGCCTGGCCCGTAGACACGGAGCCTTCTTCGCCATAATCATCCTTGCCGTTACCGGCAGAGACATAGACCTGCATGTCCTTGAGGTTTTCGATGCCCAACTTCGGATCGTGGTCGATCCAATCCTGCGAGCCCGGCTCGCCCCACATCTTGCGGGCATCGTAGCCGCCGGCATCGCGCTGCGCAGCCATGATGGCCTGCGGCATGCCGCGAGTAGTCGTATCGAGGTAGCCGGAGAACGAACCCACGAAATCAAACAGCTGCGGGTTACGCTCCGCCAAGTTGATCGCTGCGGTACCGCCCATGGACAGCCCAGTGACCGCGCGCTTCTGGTTGGAGCGGTACTCATGATCCAAAATTGGGACCAATTCCTTGGTGAGGAAAGTCTCCCACTTGTAGTGTTTCCCCGCATCTGGCTGCTGCCAGTCGGAGTAGAAGGAAGATTCGCCGCCTACTGGCATAATGAGGTTGACGTTGCGGTCCGCGTACTGGTTGAGGATATTGGTCTCAATGGTCCAGCCGGACTCGTCATCGCGGGCGCGCAGCCCATCAAGAGCCCATACCTCTGGGAACTTCTTCTCCGGCTGCGAATACCAGTCGCGCGCGAGCTGGATCTGCACCTTCTGCTCGTGATCCGGCATGGCTGCGGACTGGATATAAACCATCAGGTGACGGTTGGACAGGTACTCCACACGGTTGATCTTTACGCCATCCGGCAGGCCCTCCACCTGTGGATATTCGGTTTCCACTGGGGTACGGGCCGGCGGATCCTTGGGCGCAAAGTGATCGGACAGACTGCTGCCGTTGCCTGACTGAGAAGAGCTCATGTCACCGAGAGAGCTTTGGGCGGTGGCATTGGGCAGCAGGGCAAGTCCAACGGCAATGGCGGTCGGCATGGCTGCTACCGCGAGCCCCTTGCGGGCCTTGCCCGGGGAAGTGTTTTTGCGCATAGGTAAACGTCCTTGAAGATTTACCGCGGCCGCATTCCGAAGGTTCCCCTCCTCCGGACTGCTACCTGCGGCGTGAGCTGTCTATTGTGCGTTTAAGTTTAAGTTGAACTTGAGGCTTTGGGAAGGCTGACACGCCGTACAAAGTTATATCACCATTTATCTTGATAGTGGGGTTGCCCGCAAATCGTGGACACGTAGTCAAGCTACCTCGTGGTTAGGCAGCGATTTCTTTTCTGCTGGTGGTTAGGCTGGTGTGATTCTCGAAATCGACGGGGCTTACCATCCCGAGGGCTTCAGTGCCGGCGTCGACGGTTGTAGACGACTTCAATCCAGTAAGCCACAGCCTGACGCGCAGTATCGCGGGTTGGCCAGCGCTTCCGGTCGTAGAACTCGGTCTTAAGCGTCGACCAGAACGACTCAGCCATCGCATTATCGAAACACACCCCGGTGCGCCCTACCGACTGAGCAACACCTAGGTTGCGGCACACCTCCCAGAGCTGCTCACTGGTAAATTGCGTTCTGCGGTCAGCGTGAAACACCAGCCCGTCAGCAACGTCACCGCGGAAGCGTATGCGCCATCCGCAGGGCCCGTTGGACCAGGTATGTATCTTGCACGCTATCCATAGCCCATCCCAACACCCTGCGGGAATGACCATCGCCAACCACGCACAAATACAACCATCCTTCACCAGTGCGCAGATAAGAAATATCTGACATCCACACCCGGTTAAGCTCACCAGCATCAAACATGCGCCGGACCAGGTCAGGAAGAGCAGATTTACGCTTAGATTGAGTCGTTGTCACCGGCACAAAAGCACGCGGTGACATCCCTTCAATGCCCATCAGACGCATCCGCTTAGCCACAGTCTTGCGATTCACACTGATCTGGTAGCGCTCGGCGAGTTCTGCGGTAATCCGCGGGGCACCATAGACCTCATCGGAGTCTTTTTCAGATCTGATGAATCTTGCGATCAACATCATCATAAAAAGATGTCCGATCATCTTTACCGGATAAACGTTGCTACTGCATATGGGCCCATGTGTAGTATCCAGACCGAGACACCTTCAACAAGCGCGCCATGCGCTTGATACTGAAATTCGCCTTGCTCTGGCTGCATCAATTCGAACTTTTCTGATCGCGTTGCCTTAAAGCGAAGAAGGCTGTCGCTTGTGACAAAAACTCATTATCCATCTTGGCTTCTGCCAACTCACGACGCAGACGAGCATTCTCAACACGAAGATCCGCTTGGCTTAGCCCATCAGAAGAGCCTTAGGCGTTCACGCTCATTTTTCACCCACCGACCTAAAAGACCTGGTGCGACACCAATCTCCTTAGCCATATGAGCAATCGGGCGTTCTGACTCGATTACCAGGTTTGCGGCTTCACGTCGATACTCAGGTGTGTATTTTCTGGCGTTGTTGACTCACAATGAACATCCTCTCCTACGGACACACGATCCGCACTAATCAGGTGTCCACCAACCGAGGGCAACCTCAATAGAGCCTGTCCCCACATAAACACTCAAGCCTCACATCGACGCCCTCTCAGCACCCCAGCTCAATCAAAGACTGGACTCTCACCAAGAAACCAGTAGGATAACCACAGCATGCACAAAAGTGCGCCCCGTAAACATCCCCTACTCAAGGCGAATCGAATGAAAAACATCAAAACCAAAATCACCGCCGGACTCATCGCCCTCACCACAAGCCTCACCATGGCCCAAACCGCCAACGCAGACCAAGGCAAAGAAATGGTCACCTTCGGCGACTCCTTCACCGCCAACGGCGGCGCACCAGGCGAACGAGCAGCAACCTCCCCGCACAAACGCCCCTTCCACCCCTGCTTCAACGACAAACACAACTGGGCACACCAAACCGCCAACAACCTCGACCACAACCTCGCCGACTACTCCTGCAACGGAACCAGCGTCTGGATCAACCAATACGTCGACGACGCCATCGAACAAGGCAACATCGGCCACAACACCAAAGAAGTAGTATTCATGTACGGCGGCCTCCAACAAGGAACCTACTTCGACGCCCTAGCCAACGCCACCCTCCCCGACGTTCCCAAAGCCTCCACCTACCGCGGACTACTAAACTTCCAATTCAACAAAATCCGCAAAGCCGCACCCAACGCCCGCATCTCCATGGTCAACTACGTCCCAATGACCGTCAACGACACCCTCTGCGTAGTCAACCACGACCAACTACAACTGCCAATAACCATCCCAGGCGCCACCATCGCAGAAGACGAATTCAACCGCGAAATCGGACGCGCAGCACACGACCTCGGCGTCAACTACATCAATCTCCACGACCAAGCCAAAACCCACGACCCCTGCCAGCCAGACACCAACCACCGATGGGCCACACTCGTCCAAACCCCAACCGCCCCATCCGTCATGCCACTACACCCAACAGACGTAGGACACGACGGAATGACCCAAATCATCACCCGAGAACTCCAAAACCACTAACCACCAACCAAAGTACAAACCCGCTGCCCGAGAGCACCATGAACTAGTCTCCAAGAGTTGGGCTGCTGTAATTCAAGAAGGTTAGGGGTTCAAGGGCCTGATTCCGATATTGCATCGGGGTCAGGCCCTTGAGTCATTGGTGGTTGCGTTCGGTGTTGTACCGCTGTATGTAATCTTCGATTACCTGGGTGAACTCCTCGACGGTATTGAAGACTTCTCCGTGGTACATCTCGGTTCTCAGGTGACCGAAGAAGTTCTTCATTACTGCGTTGTCGTAGCAGTTGGCCTTACGCGACATCGACTGAACGCCGCCGTTCTCGTGGATCAAAGTGCGCCGGGTTGAATGCTGGTATTGGAAGCCTTCATCGGTAATTTTTAGGTAGGCAATTTCGGCCTGCAACTGGTCGCTTTCGCGACGCAGTTTGTCTTCTTCAGTAAGCGCCTTCGGCTTGGTACCTCGGCCCTGTTCAAAACGCTTGACTACATGCTCGCGCTGAGTCTCACTCAGCGAACTTCGTAGCCCCAATAAAAACTGCTCCCCACCAGTTGGTAGTGATTTCTCAGTCCAACTACTGGGGAGCGGTTCGGACGGCGCGGGCCAATTCGTTAATGAGCCTTACCAGGCATTCATAACGGTGAGAACGCGCGGTTTGGAAGCATTGAGCTGGTAGTCCCATTGGTACCAGTTATGCAAGCCCTGGGCCGGGTAGCTCACCGTTGGGTTCAGACCCTGCAACCGGGCGACACCTTCCCAAGCGCGGGTGGTCAGCTGAGAACCAACCTCCAGTGCGACACCCGGTGCTTGGAACTGCGGCGGAAGGGTTTCCCTATCCAATTGGCCTGGGATACCGGATGCAGCTGAAATATAAACATCGGTACCCCCCTCACGCAGTTGCGGAATCAGCAAGAGCGGGTCATTCTGGAAACGCTTTGGGTTAAATAGCGAACCGTACATGGCGTTGACATTGAATCCACCGGCATCCAACATGGCCAAACGAAGAGCAGTCTGAGCACCTGGAACCGTCATAGTCAAATAACCAGAAAAGGATAGTACCTGCTTAAACTGGTCAGTGTGCTTAGCAGCCAATGTCATGGCGGAACCGGCACCCATGGAGAGGCCAGCGATCGCATTGTTATTGCGGGCCACGCCAAAGTGCTGCTCGAGGTAGGCAGGAAGCTCCTGGGTAAGGAAGGTCTCCCACTTGTAGTTGACCGGATCTCTCGGATCATATTTGCCAGGTGCTTGCCAGTTGGCATAGAAAGAAGACTCGCCACCTGCCGGCATCACTAGAGTGATATTGCTGTCCGCGTAAGTCTGCGCGGCGTTAACCTCGCTGTGAGGGCTAACCCAGCCGCTGGTTGCGTAAGTAGCACGCAGGCCATCCAATAGGTAGAAACCAGCGTTACCGCCATTCTTTGCGGGCTGAATCTGGACGGGGATGTTACGGTCCATGGACGGAGACCAAACATCACAGCGCTGAACCCAAAACATAGCTGGGTCCCATTCACAGGTGCCGGTATTATCCGAACGCAGCCAATCACGATGTGCCGCGTGTGCCTGCTGCATGCCGCCGGCAACGACGGCGAGGCCAAGCGCTACGGCCACTGCCATGATGACCGATAGGACACGTCCTCTCAGAGATGCAGTCATCTTTCTCCTCCACAAAGTACTCAATAATTGTTCTTTGGCTTTATCGCTGGGAACCTGTGAATCGTTAACACCCCTCAGCGAAAGCCTCACTGAGAGGCAGTGTAGTGCACTCACAGGCTTTTTACCTCATTTCAACCATTAATAGAGGTAATCCCCCGGATTGGAGGAGAAGGTTAGGGTCCTGCCCTCTGTCAGGGAAAATTTAATATTTTCTAAGAATCGGCCCCATGTTAGCGGTTCCCTGTAGGAGGCAAAGAGCCTCTGGAAATCGGCATCATCAAGCGCAGTGCGTGCTCGCCACGCGGAATCTTTCTGCCCCAGCAATAAGGAGTCAATATCCACTGCAGAATCGGCAATCTGCCACGCCGCGCCAAGGCTTTTATCGTGGCCAATGCGCCCGCCTTCGATGCGGGGCTGGCGCGCTGCCAAGGGATTGCTGAGCCCAATTTCATCGAGCACGCGCACCTCAAGTGGCGCATTCATGGAGGTAAGACCGAGATTAGGAAAATACACAGTGGGAGGATCGGAGCGCTCCGGATCCGCGGGCACCGTCGTCCACGATGGCTGGCCCCCATCCTTGATATAGAGGAAGGTCATGGCATCGCCGGCCGCCAAATCCTGCACCGCTTTTTCGTAGTCATTCATCACGTCCATACCCACGAAATCCTCGGCACGGCGAGGCGGTTCCTGCCGGTTGGTGATAGCGGTCCAATAGTCCCGCTCATCCACAACACTAAGCTGGCCCGCGTAAGCAGCGCGGTCTACCGGGTGACCGTGCAAGACAATAACGAAAGCCCACACCGCACAGAATACGGCAGCCCACCAGGTTCGTAGGTTAACTACGAAGATGGGCAATAGCGCGGCGAAAAGCGGGAGTAGCAACATACGCCCGTGCATAAAATCGCCCCCGACATGCACAACGTAGACTGCATGCAATAGTGCGGCGCCCAGGAAGATATAAACCACAGTCTGCATCGATCGCAGCTCCGGCGGTCGAAAATCGGTTTTCCACAGCGCCGCCACTGCCAGCACAATAAGCGGGAGGTACAGCGCGTAGGGCGCCATAAAATCGCCCAAGTACGCAAACCCTTGGCCCCACGCTGAACCAGCCGCGGATTTGGCAACGGCGGTATGAGGCGTAAGCAGCCCGTAGTAGCCCATGCGGAATACTTGATAACCCAGCGGCAGGGGCAAGGCGGCAGCGATAACCTTCCACGAACGCGTGCTCACTATGAGTACAACGCCCACCAGGCCGCCATACAGCGCAAGCTCAGGGCGAATGAGCCATGAGAGCCCCGCCCAGAATGCCAGCCCATACACAATAGGTTTGGGCGGCAACTCCTGCCGCGGTCGCGCCCATTTAATCAGCATCCACCACAAGACGGCCAAGTAGAAAAGGCACAGGCTCCATTCCAAGCCGGAGGTAAAAAAGTCCCGTGCCGGCGGCAGGGCCAGATACACCAAGGCGGCGGATTCTAGTGGTCGTGGAAACACGATTTTAGATTTCGGTGGCATAGCTTAGCAGTTCGGCCATTTTTTCGGCT
>NZ_JBEHFO010000027.1:0-15989 GCF_040225595.1 Corynebacterium sp. KPL2734
ATGGCCGTAGCCTTTCCCGCCCGCTTCGACAAATACCTATAAACCTAGCCCCACACACAAACAACTTGACACGCTCACCTCCGAGGAAAATAGCGAAAATAGAGGCGGGTGAGAATCAAGTTTATAGCAATAAATTCCGATTCCTACCCGTTGAGGCAGCGAATGCACAACGCGCTACGATAATCCGTGGTTCTCTTGTCCGTATAACCACAGCTAAATAAGGAATATAAGAAAACGGTGTCTCTCAACGAAGCTGCCAAGGGTGCATCCCTGAAAAAGGCCGCCCTACTTGATCAATCATTTGCACGATTTTCTGCCCGCGCCATCCTTGCCGGGGTGTATCTGTGCATCGGTACCGTGTTTGCCGGTGTCGTAGGCCAAGCGGTAGAGGGCGTTGCCCCGGGCCTTGGGTCCGTGACATTTGCCCTGTTCTTCGGTTTGGGCCTGTTCGCCATCGTTATCCTCGGTGCGGAGCTGGCCACCGGCAATATGATGTACATGGTCTACGGGGCAATACAGAAGCACTTGTCCTGGGGAAAGGCCTTCTACGTATTGCTTATTACCACGATCTTTAACCTTTTAGGCGCCATCATCTTTGCCGCCGTTATCGGTATGTCCGCCAAGCTTGCCAGCATGGATCCCTCGCACCTGTTGGTCACCATCTCTGAAGGCAAGCTGACCAAATCCCCGCAGGGAATGCTCGTAGAGGGCATGGCTGCAAACTTCGTTGTCAATATGGGCATCGTTGGTGCGGTCTTTGCCAAGGACGTTGTGTCGAAGTTCTTTGTCATCGTCCCGATTATCGGCATTTTCGTGGGCCTGGGCCTGGAGCACGTGATTGCCAATTTCTGCCTCTTTGCGCTTACCTTCTTCGGCAGCGATCCGCTGCCGGCCGCGCTGACAATTGGCAATGTTGCTCTTAACTGGACGCTGGTGTGGATAGGTAACTTCATCGGCGGCGGACTGCTCATCGGCGGGGTATACGCCTGGCTCAATAATGGGCCGGAAGACTACCGCGACTAGGCCAGCGTGCCGGAATAAAGGTTAAAGCGATCGGCGCGGGCAAAGCCCACCAGCGCCATGCCGGTCTCGCGCGCGGTCTCTACGGCCAAGGAGGAAGCGGCGCTGACGGCAACGAGCATGCCAAAACCTGCCATGGCGGCTTTTTGGACCAGCTCGAAACTGGCGCGCGAGCTCATGACCAAAATGAGGTCATCGGCGGGCAGGCGCTCTTCCATGAGCAGGTGCCCAATGACCTTATCGGCGGCGTTGTGCCTGCCTATGTCCTCGCGGATGACCACCGGGTCGCCCTCAAGGGTAAACGCGCCGGCGGCGTGGATTCCGCCGGTCTTGCGGAATTCCTTTTGGGCGGCGCGCAGTTTCTCCGGTAGCTGGACCACCAGCTGTGGGTCCACGGGGATCTGGGGGATGGGGTAGCGAGACTTCTTCGTCAGCGCCTCGATAGACGAGGTACCACACACGCCGCAGGCGGATGTTGTCGTGGTCAGGCGAAGATCGCTCAAGCTCAGCGGCGTGGTCTTTACCAGCTCCAGGTCCAGGAGGTTATAGGTATTCATGCCTTCGACGGTGGCACCGGCGCAGTAGCGGGCAGTGGTGACATCGGAAAGCGCAGCAATATGCCCCTCGGAGTGGAGGAAACCGTGCGCCAATTCGATGTCGTGGCCCGGGGTGCGCATGGTGGTGGTGATGGTCTGCCCGCCCACGCGAATCTCAAGCGGCTCTTCGCCGGCGACGGTATCGGCGCGGGTATCGACCTGCGCGTGCTCGCCTAAGCGGACCTTCGTAACTGCAAAGGTGGCATTCTTGCGTCCGGCCATTACTTCAGCGCCTCCTTGAGGGTTTCGATATTTACCTTGGCTTCTGCCGTGCTTGCCGATGCCAACCCCACCACGAACGCCGTCAACGGTGCTGCCGGCCGCGACTGGGTATGGGCCACGTCCTTGGTTAAATCCAGCAGTTCCCGGGTCAGCGCCGTGGCTTCGTGCGGCTCGAGGTTTAATAGTCGCGCGGCTTCTTCAAGCCATTGGTGGGCGGTGCGGATCGGATCTTCGTTCTCGGTACTCATCTCACTACTCCTCATTCATGTGGCGCTGTATCCGACTGTAATGAATGAAGGGGATTTATTTGGAAAACCGCAGGATATAGCGTAAAGTGTTGCCGCGTCCCTGCGCTACAACCGGTGCACGCGCAAAGCCTTGCGGGTTTTGCGTGCTGAACTGGCAAAACGCAGAGCCGAAAAAGAATTGAACATCAACTTTGTTGTAGGCCCCTCGCCGTTTATAGCGGACCGTTGTCTGAATCAAAGGGTGGCGAGCGCCTTGCGGTATTGACCGTGAGGAGCGTGAGTAGCCCGAAATCACACGGAAAACGCTTTGGTGAGCACGGGAACCGCAACGAGAAAGGTACACGGTCACTCATATGACTATGACTGATCCTATTGCCGACATGCTGTCGCGCGTGCGTAACGCAAGTAACGCACACCACGACGTCGTGTCGATGCCTACCTCCAAGTTGAAGGCAAATATTGCTGACATCTTGAAGCAGGAAGGCTACATCGCTGACTACACCGTTGAGGGCCACACTCTGTCCCTCGAGCTGAAGTACAACAACCGCGAGCGTTCCCTGTCTGGTCTGCGTCGCGTGTCTAAGCCGGGTCTGCGTGTGTATGCAAAGTCCACCGAACTGCCACAGGTCTTGGGCGGCCTGGGCGTGGCTATCATTTCCACGTCCCACGGTGTGCTGACTGACCGTCAGGCTGAGGAGAAGGGCGTAGGCGGAGAAGTTCTCGCCTACGTCTGGTAAAGGGAGGTTTGACACATGTCTCGAGTCGGTCTAGCACCGATCGCCGTACCAAACGGCGTCGAAATCAACATCAACGGCCAAGACGTTGAGGTCAAGGGGCCTAAGGGTACCCAGAGCGTAAACGTTCCGGATCCGATCACCATCAACGTGGAAGACGGTATCTTGACCGTTTCCCGCCCTGATGATCACCGCAAGCACCGTGCACTGCACGGTCTGTCCCGTTCGCTGCTCAACAGCGCCGTCATTGGCGTGACCGAGGGCTTCACCATCAAGATGGAAATCTTTGGTGTCGGCTACCGTGTGCAGCAAAAGGGCCAGGACCTGGAATTCAGCCTGGGTTATTCCCACCCGGTCCTCATCAAGGCTCCGGAGGGAATCACCTTCGCAGTGGACGGCAACACCAAGCTGTCCATTACCGGTATTGACAAGCAACTAGTCGGACAGATCGCCGCTAATATCCGTCGCCTGCGTAAGGACGATCCTTATAAGGGCAAGGGTATTCGCTACGAAGGCGAGCAGATCCGTCGCAAGGTCGGAAAGACGGGTAAGTAAGCAATGGCAAACACTGAAAACACGAAGCGCACTCCAGTCGGCAAGGACATTTCTTCTCGTCGTCGCGAAGCACGCGCACGCCGCCACTTCCGTATCCGTAAGACCCTGCGTGGCACCCCTGAGTCCCCGCGCTTGGTCCTTCACCGCTCTTCGCGCCACATGCACGTCCAGGTCATCGATGACCTGGCAGGCCACACCCTGGTTTCCGCATCCTCCATGGAAGCGGACATCCGTGCACTCGAGGGCGATAAGAAGGCAAAGGCTGCCAAGGTGGGCGAACTGATTGCTGAGCGCGCCAAGGCCGCTGGCATTGAGCAGGTCGTCTTTGACCGCGCAGGCTACAAGTACCACGGCCGCGTCGCTGCGCTGGCAGACGCCGCACGTGAAGGTGGTCTGAAGTTCTAATGATCATCGTCAACGGAAACATCAACGGAAGGATCGCGTAATGTCGGACCGTGAACAGCGTGACGGCGGACGCTCCGCCGAGAACAACAAGAACAACCGCGGCGGCAACGGCCGTCGCAACGATCGTCGTAACCAGCAGGACAACGAGCGCGATAAGTACATCGAGCGCGTTGTGACCATCAACCGCGTCTCCAAGACCGTTAAGGGTGGCCGCAACATGTCCTTCACCGCTCTCGTCGTCGTTGGTGACGGCCAGGGTCAGGTAGGCGTTGGCTACGGCAAGGCTAAGGAAGTTCCGGCTGCAATCCAGAAGGGTGCAGAAGAGGCTCGCAAGAACTTCTTCCGCGTACCTATGGTTGCCGGCACCATCACCCACCCGGTAGAGGGTCGCGACGCAGCGGGCATCGTCATGATGAAGCCTGCCGCTCCTGGTACTGGTGTCATCGCCGGCGGTGCTGCTCGTCCGGTGCTTGAATGCGCTGGCGTGCAGGACATTCTGTCGAAGTCCCTGGGCTCCGACAATGCACTCAACGTCGTCCGCGCTACCGTGGACGGCCTCAAGCAGCTGGTTCGCCCCGAAGAGGTTGCCGCACGCCGTGGCAAGTCCCTCGAAGAGGTCACCCCGGCCCGTATGCTGCGCAAGCGCGCAGGTCAGGAGGCATAAACAATGGCTCTGAAGATTACACAGGTAAAGGGCCTGGTGGGCACCAAGCCGAACCACCGCAAGAACATTGAGGCTCTGGGCCTCAAGCGCATCGGTCAGTCCGTAGTTAAGCAGGACACCCCGATCATCCGCGGCATGGTTCACAAGGTTCGCCACCTGGTCACCGTCGAAGAAGTGGCAGGGGAGTAAACCATGGCTGATATCATCAAGCTGCACGACCTGCGCCCAACCGCAGGAGCAAATAAGCCCAAGACCCGCGTTGGCCGCGGTGAGGCATCCAAGGGTAAGACCGCTGGTCGCGGTACCAAGGGTACCGGCGCTCGTAAGCAGGTTCCCGCTGCTTTCGAGGGTGGACAGATGCCCATCCACATGCGTCTGCCTAAGCTCAAGGGATTCAAGAACCCGAACCACGTTGAGTACCAGGTTGTTAACGTGGCTGACTTGGCCGAGAAGTTTGCCGATGGCGGCGACATCACCGTCGCTGACATCGCAGCTGCTGGCCTGGTCCGCGCTAACCAGCCGGTCAAGGTTCTGGGCAGCGGCGACATCAACGTTAAGTTGAACGTCACCGCAGACAAGTTCTCCAAGTCCGCTGTAGAAAAGATTGAGGCTGCTGGCGGTTCCGCCAACACCAAGTAATCTGGACTAGAGAATAGCTACACCCCCTTTCCTTGCACCTAGCGTGTGGGGCGAGGGGGTGTAGTCGATCTCTGCCGCTGTCATCTCGGCCGGATAACGCGAAGACCGCGCAGGTAGCCCATATCCAAATAGTTGCCTGCGCGCGCCGTGGAATCAGCTCGAGATCGTATTCAAGATATAGAAGAAGGGTGGAACGCTCGTGAAAGCGTTCCACCCTTCAGTGATTGTGGGACCGTCCTAAGCCTCGTCCACGGTCTTTTCAAAGAGTCCGGGGAAGCGGTCGTCCGGGTCCGTTACCGCCTTGATGGCATCCGGGAGCTTTCCGCCATAGAGCTCCTCGAACCTCTCGCGGGAGTAGAAGGCCTCGGAATACAGCGACTTGTGGCCGCCCAAGTCATTGACCTTTTCTTCAATGACACGGTTGAATGCGCCATTGCCGGGGGCACTGGGATCGACGTGATCGCCATCCACGCCGGACCAGAAGCCGACGTTGACCCACGTCTTTCCGGGACGCAGCGGATACAGCGGCCAGGGGTCCTTGGCCTCGGCGGCAATATCGCCGGTGCCCACGAGCTCGCCCACGCCATCGCGCAGGCGGATGGGGCACAGCCACACAGGCTGGATATCGGAGGCTTGGAAGAACCAGTGGAGAAACTCCGGAAGGTTTTCCGGGGTGACCTCAATATCTTGCACGACGCGCTCAGCGCGCGGCTTGCCGTGCGGCTTTTTGATGAAGTTGTACTCCAACTCGTACTTGCGGTCCAAGCGCACCAGCTTCCAATAGAAGGAGCTGCGGCGCAGCTCGCGCGGCCATACCTTGCGGACCTTGGGGTTCTGGGCGCCAAACGCGCGCGAGCACCAGAACCAGTCAGTATCCCAGCGCCAGATATAGTCGCGGATGGTAAGACGGTCGCGCCGCATGCCTTGGGCGTGCTGCAGGCTGCGGTAGTAGATCTTATCCCGCGTGTAATCGGAGGTAGGGCCCTCCTCATCGGTAAAGCGGGCGAAGACGAGGTAAGCCTCGTCCTCAGAAAAGACCACGCCGTCCAGCCCATCGACGATCTCACCCTCGTGGGTGTGGTGAACGGAGACATCGGCAAGCACGCGGCTCGCCTCTTCTACCGAGTGGAAGCGCTGCTCGCGCAGCTCCACGTAGGGAGGCACGGGCTCGAGCTCAATCTTGAGGCGTACCGCGTAGCCCAAAGAACCATAGGAATTGGGAAAGAGGCGGAAGAGATCGACGTTCTCCTCGCGTGAGCAGGTTAGGATCTCGCCGGTGCCGGTGAGGATATCCATCTCGATGACGGACTCGTGCGGTAGACCGTTGCGGAAGCTGGTGGACTCCACGCCCATGCCGGTCACAGCGCCACCTAGGGTGATGGTCTTCAGCTGCGGCACTACAAACGGCATGAGGCCGTGCGCCAGGGTGGCATCGACCAAATCCTCGTAGGTGCACATACCCTGCACATCGGCGGTTCGGGCGAGGGGATCGATTTCGATGACCCCGCCCAATCCGGAGACATCGAGGCCTACCTGATTCTCGCTGCGGCCGCGGAAGAGGTTAGAGGTCTTCTTGGCCAGGCGCACGCGCTTGCCAGCGGGAACCTCGCGGAAGCTGCGTAGCAGGGTGTCTACGCCTGCGCGGTGGGCCTGCCAGCCCACGGGCTCGATGCGCACGGCGTCGACTGGGCGCGGTTGCAGGGCAGAAACGCGCTCGCGCAATTGATCCAAAAGGGTCATAGTAGGCTCCTTTTAAAAGCGGCTGTCTTCCCACCACCGGCGCTCAGGCACGCCGGCGCGGGAGCCGGCCTCACCGAGCTTGATACCCAAGAAGTGGTAGAGGTTAATGATATTGCGCTCGAAGCCCCACTCCGAGCCGGCCATGTAGATGCCGTAGAGGCGGGCGGTGGGCAGGCCGACCAGATCGCAGGCCTCTTCCCAGTTTTCCTTCAAGTTCTCGCACCATTCGTGCAGGGTGCGCATGTAATCAAAGCGCAGGGACTCGGTGTGGAAGACCTCGAAGCCATTGTCCTGCATGGCCTTGGTGACGTTGCCTGAGCCGGTGAGCTCGCCATCGGGGAAGATGTAGCGGTCAATGAACCCGCCCTTGGGCGTCTTGTGGTTATCCGGGTAGGTGATGTTGTGATTCAACATCAGCCCGCCGACCTTGAGCTTGCTGTACATGAACTTGAAGAAGTCATTGTAGTTCTGGACGCCGATGTGCTCGATGATGCCGATGGCGGAGATGGCATCGAAGCCTTCTTCTTTGACATCGCGGTAGTCCATGAAGCGGACCTCGGCCAGATCCTGCAGGCCTTCTTCTTCGATCTTCTTTTGGCCCCATTCGGCCTGCTCTTGCGACAAGGTCACGCCGATGGATTTCACGCCGCGGCGTGCAGCGTAGCGCACCATGCCGCCCCAGCCACAGCCCACGTCCAGGTGGGTGTCACCTTCCTTTAGCCGCAGCTTGTCAAAGATGAGCCGGTACTTGTTTTCCTGCGCTTCCTCCAAAGTGGCATCCGGGGTGGGGAAGTAGGCGCAGGTATAAGTCATGGAATCGCCCAAGAAGAGCTCGTAGAAGTCATTGCCCACGTCGTAGTGATCAGAAATGACGTCGGCATCGCGCTCCTTGGAGTGCTTAGACAGGCCATCGTGGAGCTTACGGCGCAGCCAAGAGGCGCGCTCTACCTCAGGCACCGGCTGGATGTGGAAGGCGCCCATGGAAGCCAGCGAACGAATTACGCGCGCCATGTCCTTAGCACTGGGCTTTTCGAACTTGTCATACATGGCGTGCAGGGCGTTGAAGATGCCGTACGGGTGGGCAGGGTGCTCACCTTCTACAGAGATGCCATCAGTGACATAGGCGCGGGCAAATCCGACGTCGCCTGGGTGAGTGGCGATATAGGCAAGTCCGCCGAGGCTATTGATGGTGACCTTGTACTCGGCATCGGCAGGGCCGGTAGCCGAGCCATCAAAAGCCTCCCAGCGGAAGGGGTTGGGACTAGGGATGAAGACGTCGATGATCTCAGCAACGGTCATCGGCGTGAATTTTTTGCTCATTCAGAGTTCTTTCGCAAAGTTGGGTTCACACCAATAACGATCTTGGTGTTCAGGGATAGCAACGCCGAAATATTACGGGTAAAAAATTGCGCGGGGCAATAATTAACATGGTAAACCCCTAGTGGAATAAGCGCGAAAGAAAAGGCAATCATTGTCACATAATGCGGGTTAGATGTGGCGCGCAGTTATTTGGCTGGTAGGGTTATGGGGTCAAAAGTGTTCCACCGTTCCTTTGGGACTCCTTGTCTTTACCTCTTAACGCCGAGTGGGAAAGACGCGGAGCCCTGAGGGGGCCAACGAGTGTCCACCTCCGTGTGTTGCTGCAATAAGAATCCTGAAGATTCGCGCGTGGCAGTGACAGCGGTAGGCTAGGAGGATTTTGTAGTGTCCGCCATTTTGCAGGCTTTTAAGGATGCCGACCTACGCAAGAAGATCGTCTTCACCATCGTGATGATCATTGCGTACCGCATCGGTGCACAGATCCCGTCGCCGGGTGTAGATTACGCGTCAATTGCAGGACGCCTGCGTCAGCTGACAGAAGAATCCGGAGACCTGTACTCCGTGATTAACCTGTTTTCTGGTGGCGCCTTATTGCAGCTGTCGATCTTCGCCATCGGCATCATGCCCTACATTACGGCTTCCATCATCGTGCAGCTGCTGACCGTGGTCATCCCGCGCTTTGAGCAACTGAAGAAGGAAGGCCAGTCTGGGCAGGCGAAAATGACCCAGTACACCCGCTACCTCACGCTCGCCTTGGCGCTGCTGCAATCCTCCGGCATCGTCGCATTGGCGGATCGCGAGCAGCTCCTGGGCCAGGGCGTGCCGGTCTTGGCGGAAGACCGCAACTTCTTCACCCTGATCCTGCTTGTGGTGACGATGACCTCCGGCGCCGTCCTCGTGATGTGGATGGGTGAATTGATTACGGAAAAGGGCATCGGCAACGGTATGTCCCTGCTCATTTTCGCCGGTATTGCTACGCGCCTGCCTACCGATGGCATGAACATCCTGCAAAACAACGGTGGCATGGTCTTTGCCATGGTGCTGGCCGGTCTCATTGTTCTGGTCGTCGGCATTACCTTCATCGAGCAGGGCCAGCGCCGCATTCCGGTGCAGTACGCCAAGCGCATGGTGGGACGACGCCAGTACGGTGGTTCTTCCACCTACCTGCCGCTCAAGGTCAACCAGGCCGGCGTTATCCCGGTCATCTTCGCCTCCTCGCTTATTTACATGCCGGTGCTGATTACGCAGATCGTTAACTCCAGCTCCGTGCACACTCCGGATAACTGGTGGCAGCGCAACGTTATTGCGCACCTGCAGGCGCCGTCGTCCTGGCAGTACATCGTCTTGTACTTCCTGCTGACCATCTTCTTCGCGTACTTCTACGTCTCGGTGCAGTACGACCCCGCTGAGCAAGCCGATAACATGAAGAAGTACGGTGGCTTCATCCCCGGCATCCGCCCGGGCCGCCCCACCGCGGAGTACCTCGGCTTTGTCATGAACCGCCTGCTGAGCGTCGGCGCCCTGTACTTGGCGTTGATCGCCATCCTGCCGAATATCCTGCTGGACCTCGGCGTTGGCCACTCTTCCGCCGCCGGCACTTCCGCCTTTGGTGGTACCGCCATCTTGATTATGGTCTCCGTTGCGTTGACCACGGTCAAGCAAATTGAATCCCAACTTCTCCAATCCAACTACGAAGGACTACTAAAATAATGCGTCTTGTACTTCTCGGCCCTCCTGGTGCTGGCAAAGGCACCCAAGCGGCAATCCTGAGCGAAAAGCTCGGCGTCCCGCACATCTCCACCGGCGATCTCTTCCGTGCCAATATCGGCGATGGAACTCCTCTCGGTATTGAGGCGAAGTCCTATATTGATGCCGGCAAGCTCGTGCCTACCGATGTCACCGCGCGCATGGTGGAAGAGCGCCTCAGCCAAGATGACGCCAAGAACGGCTTCCTCTTGGACGGTTTCCCGCGCACTACCGAGCAGGCAGACATCTTGGAAGAGCTGTTGTCCAAGAAGGGCGAAAAGCTCGACGGCGTATTGAACTTCGAGGTTTCTGAAGACGTCGTTGTTGAGCGCATGATGGCCCGCGGCCGCGCCGATGATAACGAGGAAACCATCCGCACCCGCCTTGGCGTCTACCGCGATGAGACCTTCCCGCTCATCGAGCACTACGGCGATGCCATCATCCCCATTAAGGCAGAAGGCTCCGTCGAAGAGATCAACGCCCGCGCCATGGAAGCGCTGGGCAAGTAATGGCTTTTCGGCGCCGCACCAAGCGCATCCCCGCCCGCACCGCAGGCGAGCTGGATGCCATGCAGGCGGCTGGCGAGATCGTCGGCAAGGCGCTGCAAGCAGTTCGCGCCGCCGCGGCGCCGGGAGTGAGCACGCTGGAGCTCGATGCGGTGGCGGAACAGACCATCCGCGATGCCGGTGCCACCCCTACCTTTAAGGGCTACGAGGGCTTTCCGGGCTCCATCTGTTCCTCCGTTAATGATGTCATCGTGCACGGCATCCCCGATGCTAAAACAGTGCTTGCCGATGGCGACCTCCTCTCCATCGACTGCGGTGCCACCCTCGATGGGTGGGTAGGAGATAGCGCGTGGTCCTTTCCCATCGGTGAACCGGACCCGGACGTTGCGGCGCTGAACGCGGCGACCGAGTGGGTGCTCATGGAAGGACTCCAAGCGATGGTCCCGGGCAACCGCCTCACAGATGTCTCCCACGCCTTGGAACAGGCAACCTACCGCGCCGAAGATAAGTTTGGCGTATCCCTCTATATCGTGGACGGTTATGGCGGCCATGGAATTGGCCGGACCATGCACGAAGAACCCTATTTGGAAAGTGAGGGAAAGCCTGGCCGCGGGCCCCTCATTCAGGAAGGCTCTGTGCTAGCCATCGAACCCATGCTCACACTAGGCACCGTCGATAGTGCGGTGCTGGAAGATGATTGGACGGTGGTCACGCTGGATGGCTCGACTGCCGCCCACTGGGAGCATACGGTAGCCGCTACGGCGGACGGCCCCCGCATTCTCACTAGGCGCTCCTGATAAACATTCCTAGAAATCGCCTCTTAAACTAGGCGATAATCCCCTGAAAGGTTTATACTCACCACTATGTCTAAATTCAGCCTCCGCAAGTTAAGTGCCACCGTTGCTGCACCAGCAGTGGCTGGTGTCATGGCATTGAGCACCATTGCCGGCGCCCCGGCAGCTTCTGCTCAGCAACTCCCTAATCTTGATCAGCTCACCGCGCATGCCCAGCAGCAGGTTGATAACTTCCAGGGCCAGACCCGTGACCAGGCATGGCAGACCCGCACTGACATCCTGGACCAGGCTGAGAAGTACGCCCCAGAATTGGCGCCGAATGTGCAGTCCGCAGTGGACAGCGCACTGGAGTTCCTTTTCCCGGGCCTCGTAGCGCAGAAGAACGAGGAAGCACGCCAAGCTCGCGAGGAGGCTGAGCGTGCACACGCACAGCAGATTGCGGAAGAAAAGGCGAAGGCTGAAGAAGCGGCACGCCGTGCGGAGGAGCAGCGCCGCGCCAACGAATTCGACCGCGGCTCCTGCCCAGCAGACGCCAAGATCTGCGTCGACCTTGATGGCCGCCGCACCTGGCTGCAGGAAGGCGGCGATGTTTCCTACATTTCCCCATCCATGTCCGCTGGCATGGTGGGCGAGGAAACCCCGCGCGGTACCTTCCACGTCAACCGCAAGGTGAAGGACGAAATCTCCCGCGAGTTCAACAACGCGCCGATGCCGTACTCCATCTACTTCACCAACAACGGCCACGCTTTCCACTTGGACAACACCAATGTTGACTCCAACGGTTGCGTCCACCTGCCGTACGATGCAGCGGTTCGCTACTGGAATGATGTCCAGATTGGTGACAAGGTTTACATCTACTAATTCGGTGTAGTTCACCGCGTGAGTGCACCCCGCCCTCGTGCTTAGTTCCGAAAGCTGGAACCGAGTACGAGGGTATTTTTAGTTTTCTGCTGCAGGTTGGGAAATTAGGAAAGTGCGTGCGGTTTGGAAATCGTGTCACTGCAGCGTATGCTGGTTTGACGGTGTATAGCGCCAGTAGGTCTGGTTGGCTTGCACCACCGCAGTAGACAACAAACATGCAGGTGACAGGTACTTGTCTGCCACCAGAAAAGTAGAGGTTATGGCTAAGGAAGGCGCAATTGAGGTAGAGGGTCGCATCGTCGAGCCTTTGCCAAACGCAATGTTCCGTGTCGAGCTCGACAATGGGCACAAGGTTCTTGCACACATTTCCGGTAAGATGCGTCAGCACTACATCCGCATCCTCCCGGAGGATCGCGTCGTCGTAGAGCTGTCTCCTTATGACCTGACCCGCGGACGCATCGTCTACCGCTACAAGTAAACACAGTCAGCCTCCTCACCCAAGGGCGAAGCACGGCTTTGTCCTGTACACCTCAGGCTACGGTGGCCTGAGCCCGCACTGGTAAGCAACCCAAGGATTCCCGGCACGGTCCGGGCGAAGCGTTGCATGGAACGGGACGGATGGGGAGAAAACCGCCGTAACAACCCGAAAGGACACGCCTTATGGCACGTCTAGCTGGTGTTGACCTCCCACGCAATAAGCGTATGGAGGTCGCTCTCACCTACATCTACGGCATCGGTCCAACCCGTGCCAAGGAATTGCTAGAAAAGACTGGCATTTCTCCTGACCTGCGCACCGACAACCTGGAAGATGAACAGGTTTCGGCACTGCGTGACGCAATTGAAGGCTCCTGGAAGGTAGAGGGTGACCTCCGCCGCCAGGTTCAGGCTGATATTCGTCGCAAGATTGAAATCGGAAGCTACAAGGGTCTGCGCCACCGTCGCGGTCTGCCGGTACGCGGTCAGCGTACGAAGACCAACGCGCGTACTCGTAAGGGCCCGAAGAAGACGATCGCAGGAAAGAAGAAGTAGTTCATGCCTCCAAAGACTCGTTCCGGCGCACGCCGTTCCGGCCGTCGCGTCGTCAAGAAGAATGTGGCTCTGGGCCACGCATACATCAAGTCCACCTTCAACAACACCATCGTCTCGATCACCGATCAGACCGGTGCTGTTATCTCCTGGGCATCCTCTGGCCACGTTGGCTTCAAGGGTTCCCGTAAGTCCACTCCGTTCGCTGCGCAGATGGCCGCTGAAAGCGCCGCACGCAAGGCAATGGACCACGGCATGAAGAAGGTTGACGTATTCGTTAAGGGTCCGGGCTCCGGCCGCGAGACCGCCATCCGTTCCCTGCAGGCTGCAGGCCTCGAGGTTTCCTCGATCACGGATGCAACTCCACAGCCGCACAACGGCTGCCGTCCGACCAAGCGTCGCAAGGTTTAAGGGAAGGAAAGAGGTAAGAAAATGGCTCGTTACACTGGCCCCGCTACCCGCGTATCCCGCCGTCTTCGCGTCGACTTGGTCGGCGGAGACATGGCATTCGAGCGCCGCCCGTACCCTCCGGGACAGGCTGGCCGCAACCGCATCAAGGAATCTGAGTACCTGCTGCAGCTCCAGGAGAAGCAGAAGGCAAAGTACACCTACGGTGTGCTGGAGCGTCAGTTCCGCCGCTACTACACCGAGGCTAACCGCCTCCCAGGCAAGACCGGTGACAACCTGGTCATCCTTCTGGAAACCCGCCTGGACAACGTAGTCTACCGCGCAGGTCTGGCACGCACCCGCCGCCAGGCTCGCCAGCTCGTTTCCCACGGTCACTTCACCGTGAACGGCAAGAACATCAACATCCCGTCCTACCGGGTTACGCAGTACGACATCATCGATGTCCGCCCGCGTTCCCAGAAGATGGAATGGTTCGAAGACGCTCAGGACGCTCTTATCGATGCCAACGTACCGGCATGGTTGCAGGTCGTTCCTGATACGCTGCGCATCCTCGTGCACCAGTTGCCCGAGCGCGCTCAGATCGACATTCCGCTGCAAGAGCAGCTCATCGTCGAGCTTTACTCGAAGTAAACTGTTATACCGCACGGGCCTTCAAGGCCACGCGGTCCATCAGGAATCTTCAACCTCAAGATTTTTACCCCCTCTACCGGCGTCAAATAGCGGTCGCCGAAAAGGAGAATTGCAATGCTCATTTCCCAGCGTCCTCAGCTCACCGAGGAATTCATCGACTCGTCTCGTTCGAAGTTCGTCATCGAACCGCTCGAGCCGGGCTTTGGCTACACCCTCGGTAACTCGCTGCGTCGCACCCTGCTGTCGTCCATCCCAGGCGCAGCGGTAACCTCCATCAAGATTGATGGTGTGCTCCACGAGTTCACCACCATCAACGGTGTGAAGGAAGACGTTTCCGAGATCATCTTGAACATCAAGAGCATGGTCCTGTCCTCCGACTCCGATGAGCCGGTGGTTATGTACCTGAGCAAGGAAGGCCCTGGTGATGTCACCGCGGGCGATATCCAGCCGCCGGCTGGCGTGGAGATCCACAACCCGGATCTGCACATCGCCTCGCTGAATGACACCGCTAAGCTGGACATTGAGCTCGTCGTCGAGCGCGGCCGTGGCTACGTCCCGGCTGCCGCAACCTCTGGGGAAATCGGCCGTATTCCAATCGATCAGATTTACTCCCCAGTGCTGAAGGTCTCCTACAAGGTCGAAGCTACTCGTGTTGAGCAGCGCACCGACTTTGACAAGCTGACCATCGACGTCGAAACCAAGAACTCGATTTCCGCCCGTGACGCCCTGGCTTCTGCCGGCGGCACCTTGGTCGAACTCTTCGGCCTGGCACGCGAGCTGAACAACGCAGCCGAAGGCATCGAGATTGGTCCCTCCCCGCAGGAGACCGAGTACATCGCCGCCTACGGCATGCCTATCGAGGACTTGAACTTCTCCGTTCGCTCCTACAACTGCCTGAAGCGTCAGGAAATCCACACCGTCGGCGAGCTTGCAGAATGCACCGAGTCCGACCTGCTGGATATCCGCAACTTCGGTCAGAAGTCGATTAATGAGGTAAAGATCAAGCTGGCTAACTTGGGCCTTGCTCTGAAGGACACCCCTGAGGACTTCGACCCCACCCAGCTCGAGGGCTACGACGCAGAAACCGGCGACTTCAAGGACCCGGCTGCGGACGATTCCGAGTAAAGAATCACCCTGAACTGCGGCACTCGTTGCCGCGCGCTCAACTTTTACCGCACACGAGGAGTAAACAATGCCTACCCCGAAGAAGGGTGCCCGTCTCGGTGGCTCCGCCAAGCAGCAAGCTCACATGCTGAGCAACTTGGCAGCTAGCCTGATCGAGCACGGCGCCATCAAGACCACCGATGCCAAGGCGAAGGTTCTTCGCCCGTACGTCGAAAAGATCATCACCAAGGCTAAGTCCGGCACCATTGCTGACCGCCGCGCAGTGCTGAAGCTCATCCCGCGCAAGGATGTTGTTTCCCACCTGTTCGACGAGGTTGGACCTAAGTTTGAGAACCGTGAGGGTGGCTACACCCGCACGATCAAGCTGGACAACCGCTCCGGTGACAACGCCCCGATGTCCCAGATCTCCCTCGTTCTTGAGGAGACCGTGACCTCCGAGGCAAACCGCGCTACCCGCGCTGCCGCTTCCAAGGCCGCTGAGGCTGAAGAAGCTCAGGCAGACGAGGCTGCGGAGACCGAAGCTCCGGCCGAGGACACCGCTGCTGAGAACACCTCTGCTGAGGAGTCCGAGGAGAAGTAATCTCCCTCGGCTACTGAATTCGCGCAGGCCCTAACGCCCTGCGTGGATTGCAGTTCCTACTCGCAGAAGTAGCGCATAATCGCCGCCTTCCCATTTTCTTTACGAAGAGACAGGGGAGGCGGCTTTTGTCGTTTTGGACTTGGAGCCTCAGGTACTTGGTCCCACTCCGT
>NZ_JBEHFO010000028.1:0-11346 GCF_040225595.1 Corynebacterium sp. KPL2734
CGTGATGGTCGCCTTATTGTGCACCGGCACGAGGCTTACCACGGGTTACAGATACACCACACTAGCGGACGCAACCTATTGAACATCTCTTGTGCTTGTTCAAGTAGTCGGTTTGGCTCGTCTAATGCTTTTTGAATCGGCTTTTCGTGTCCATTGAGAAGTATCAGGCACCGTCTCATCTTGGGAGAGAGGCGTCTTCCAGCGTTTTATTTTCGCATACGATGAAGGGCATGGAAGAAAGGCGGCTAACAACACTATTTTTTGGCAATGTAGTGCTTGAATCTCAAATCTCAGGTACGTTTCCCAAAATGTACGCTGCGGATATGCGGTCTTATTGGATGAGGCCGAGCAGAGATGGTGCCATTGCTGTTCCACTAGATGATCTTCGCGGAAAAATTACTGCGGATAGGGCTAAGGCACTTTCTGAGAAAATCTTTGAATCGGTGGCCTTAGAACTGGAAGAGAGCTATGCGGGAGGCAAAAGCCAAGCAGTACAAGAGCTTACTGCTTGGCTTTTACAAGAGTAGCTTAGAGCCCAAAGTAATCGCGCAGGTCGGCCGCGATGGCATCGAGGCGCCCAGCGTCGGGGGACTCTAGATAGCACTTGAGCTTGGGCTCGGTGCCGGAGGGACGAACGATGACGCGGTCATCGTTCTCGGTGAAGAACTTCGAGCCTTGTGCGAACTTTTCCACCTTGGATACCGGGGAGCCAGCGAGTTCGGTCGGTGGGGTGGTAGAGACCTTGTCCATTGCTTGGGTAATCAGGCTCAGGTCCTCAACACGGAAGGTCAGCGGCTGGGTGTGCAGGGCACCGACCGTGGCGTAGATATCATCCAAGCGGTCCAGGAGGCTGCTTCCGGCTGCCTTGCATTCGGCGGCGAGGCTGGCAAGCACCACGGAGGTGGAGATGCCGTCCTTATCGCGCACTGCGTTGGGATCGGGGCAGAAACCAATAGCTTCTTCGTAGCCGAAGGCCAGTTCCGGGGTGCGGGCGATCCACTTGAAACCGGTCAGGGTTTCCTCGTGGCCGAGGCCGTAGTGCGCGGCGATGCGCCCGAGCAGGCGGGACGATACGAGGGAGTTGGCGAAGTTGCCGGTAGCGCCGCGGCGAGCGAGGTAATCGCCAAGCAAGGCACCGGTCTCATCGCCACTGAGCTGGCGCCAGGTGCCATCGGTGGGAACGGCGGCGGCGCAGCGATCGGCGTCAGGGTCATAAGCGATAAGGATATCGGCACCGATTTTCTCGGCATGCTGAATACCAAGGTCTAGGGCGCCGGGCTCTTCCGGGTTGGGGAAAGAAACCGTGGGGAAATCGGGGTCAGGAGCAGCCTGTTCCGGCACCAGCGAGACATTAAAGCCGCAGCGAGACAGCAGTTCCTTACCCAGTTCGGCACCCACGCCGTGCATGGCGGTCAAAGCGATGGTGATATCGGTATTTTCACCGACCAACGCGGCTGCACGGTCGAGGTACTCCGCGCGGGTATCGACGTCCTCGATGTGATCGGAGGTGAGCGGGACCTCATCGGCATAGGGGGCCTTAGCGATGACGGCGGCGATTTCCTTATCGGCCGGGGAGATGAGCTGCACGCCCTCGCCCGGGCCGGTGGCAACGCGGCCACCCAGGTACACCTTGTAGCCATTATCGGCGGGCGGGTTGTGGGAGGCGGTAACCATAATGCCGGCGTCCGCGCCCAAAGAACGCACCGTGAAGGCGGTCAGCGGGGTCGGATTCTGCGCAGGCAGGACTAAGGCCTTTCCGCCAGCGGCGGAGATAACCTGCGCGGCATCGCGCTGGAACTGCGCGGAGCCGTGGCGGGCATCGCAGCCGATGACAACGACCGGGGTATCGACCTGCTGCTTGAGCCAGGTAATAAGACCGTAGGTGGTGCGAATGACCACGGCGCGGTTCATGCGGGATTCGCCCGCGCCCACGGCAGCGCGCAGGCCCGCGGTACCAAAGTTCAGGGGGCCCGCGAAGGCGGCGGCGAGTTCTTCGGAGTTATCTTCCTCGATCCACGTGAGCACCTGACGGGCGGTGTCCGCATCCGGATCGTGTTCGGCCCAAGTGCGGGCGTAGTCGATATCGAAGGTCTTATCCACAGACATGGCTTAAAGCTCCTCGAGGATCTTGGCAGAGGAGGACAGCCCCAGGCGGCTGGCGCCGGCCTCGATCATGGCGAGGGCATCCTCGGCGGTACGGATGCCGCCGGAGGCCTTCACGCCCAGCTTGTCGCCTACGGTCTCGCGCATGAGCTTGACTGCGTGGGTGGAGGCACCGCCGGCGGGGTGGAAACCTGTGGAGGTCTTTACAAAGTCCGCCTGAGCGGCAGCGGCGGCCTGGCAGGCGAGGACAATGGCGGCATCGGAAAGCGCGGCAGACTCGATGATGACCTTGAGCACCTCGCCTGGGATGGCATCGCGCACGGCCTGGATTTCTGCCTGCAGCTCCTCGGCGCGGCCCTCGATGGCCAGCGGGATGTTGATGACCATGTCTACTTCCTCGGCGCCATCGGCAACCGCGCGGGCTGCCTCAGCAGCCTTGATTTCCGGCTTGACGGCGCCGGAAGGAAAGCCCACGACCGTGGCGACGTGGAGGGACTCTGGGGTCTCGAGCGGCAGGGCGGAAGGGGAGACGCACACGGCATAGGTGCCAAGCTCGGTGGCCTCTTCTACCAAGGTGCGGAACTGCTCCGGGGTGGCCTCTGGCTTGAGCAGGGTGTGGTCGATGTAGGAAGCAACGTCTGAGCGGGTGAGGTTCTGGGAAGTCATGATTTTCTCCTTTAGGAAACTGGGGCGGGTTCGTTTTTAGCCATCTTCAGATCTGAAATGATGTACAGCGCGGAACCGAAGAGGGCGATGACGGTGAGAATGAGCAGGGTGGTGGTGTAGCTGGTGGACTCCATCAGCTTGGCGGTGTACGCAATGCCCAGCGGGATGGCGATATTGATGGTGAGGTTATAAAAGCCGATGGCGATACCGGACTTGGCTGCGGTGATATTGCGCAGCGCAGTATTGACCAGTGGTGCATACATCAGGGAAAAGCCGCTGGCAAAGGCAATGATGGTGATAACAAGCACGGCCACGTGAACCTGTGCAAAGAGCGCGGCAATGAATAAGGAACCTGCAACCAAAGCAAAAGCGGTATAGATGGTGGATCGAGACGAGAGCACCGTGCCGATCTTGCCGGATAAAACACCGACGAGCACGGCGCAGGCATAGCCAGGAATGAGCAACAACGAAGCACGGTCAAGGCTCATGCCGTGCAGGTCTTGGGCTGCATAGGGAAGCAGGAAGATAAAGCCCAGCTGGGTGGAATAGACAAAGAGCACCATGACGATGGTCCACACGTAGCGTCCATTGGTAAAGAATTCCGGGGTGACCACGGGGTTCTTTGCGTTCTTGATGTGCACGATGAACAGGACTAAGCCAATGGCTGCCAAGACGAGCCAGTACCAGGCGTAATCCTGCATAAACATGATGAGAGCGCTGGCGAAGACGGCGACAAAGAACAGGCCAAGTGCGTCCAGGTGGCCCTCCACGGCCTCATCTTCCGGCACATTTTTAATGATGGGCGGAATGGTGAGCAGGAGGATAAGGGGGATGAGGAACATCGCCGTCCAGGACACGTAAGTGGAGATGAACCCAGAGGTCAGCGCACCAATGAGCAGGCCGGCCTGGAAGGCAGCGGTGGAAAAGCCGAGGTAGGTCTTTTGATCATCCTCGCTCAAGTGCTTGGTCACGTAGATGACATAGAGCGTTTCAGCGGCGGCCAAACCGGTGGTCTGAATCAATCGCCCAGTCAACACCATGGCCCACGAACCGGAGAAAATGAAAGCCAGGATGGAACCCACGGCCACAAACCCGATACCGGTAAGCATGAGCTTCCGAATAGAGATGGAGTCCGCCAAGGCGGCGTAGACGACGGCGCCGATACCAATGATGACGCCGGCCAGCGAGGCCTGCAGCGAAGCGGTCTTATCGGAGATCTCCAGCGCTTCCGCGATCGGCATGGTCATCGTCTTGAATCCATTGTCAATGATGAGAGAGAAGACGAAGACGAAAAGGAGGATAGGGACGGCCGCCTTGGGGTTAGCCTGGGTGCGATCCCCCGGCATGGCCTTAACTTTTTTCAGCATGGAAGTTGTCCTTTGTGGGAAGAGGAGCTTAGTCGACTGCGTTAAGTGGCAAGGCGAGTTTCATCATGGTGTGGAATGCGCTCTGGCGGTCCTCGGCAGAAAGCTGGGTGCCGTTGACCACATTGTCTGAGACGGTGAATAGGCCCAAGGCGTCGACACCGGCCTCGGCGGCGGTGGCATAGAGCGCGGCGGATTCCATTTCCACGCCAAGCACGCCCATGTGCGCCCAGCGGCCGTTGACGGTCTTATCCATGTGGTAGAACATGTCAGAACTTAGGATATTGCCCACGTGAATCGGGGTCTCTTGGCGCTCGGCCTCATCTACCAGCGCCTTGAGTAGCTTCCAGGATGCGGTGGGGGCGTAGGTGCCCGGCAGGTCATACTGTGACAGGAAGTTGGAATCGGTAGAAGCAGAAGATGCCACGATGACATCGTGCAATTCGATGTCTTCTTGCATAGCACCGATGGAGCCGACGCGGATGAGCTTTTTCGCACCGAACTTATGGATCAATTCCCAGGAGTAGATACCGATAGAGGGAATTCCCATACCGGTGCCCATAACGGAGATGGGCTTGCCGTTGTAGGTGCCGGTAAAGCCCAGCATGTTGCGGATTTCATTGAATTGGACGACATCTTCCAAGAAGGTATCCGCGATGAACTTGGCGCGGAGGGGATCGCCGGGCAGCAAAACGGTCTCTGCGATGGGGGCGCCGTGCGGGTTGATGTGCGGGGTGGAAATCTCAGTCTGAGACATGGAGTACTCCTCAACGTGGACTGGTGGACTGTGTCACCAGTCAGTTTAGCCCCCGCGGCACCAATGTCAATGAAATAATTAACAAATGTGCATTAATGGTGAGGAAGGCGACTCTCTGTAGAGCTCACCAGCTTGTGCGCCGTGGTTTGATCCGTGACTAGGTGGGTGGCAAGGCCCATATCCAAGGCGACCTGTAGTGCCTCGGCCTTATGAGCGCCGCCGGCTACTAAGACGCGGGTGGGACGCGTTGCTAAATCGCTCAGGCTAATGCCAACGGTGCGCTCATCCACCGCCTGGCTGGCAACATCGCCTTGGGTGGTGAAAAAGCGCGAGCATACATCTCCCACCGCATTGGTGAGCAATTCTTCCTCTTCGCTTTCGGTGAGATATCCCAAATTAAGCGCGAGCGATTCTTTCTTCATCGCGCCGACGGTAAATACCGCCACGCTTACTGATGCCCCCATCTGCAAAATCTTGGCAATATGCCTATCGCGGGAGACCCACTCTTTGGCCTCGACGGAATCGAAGATTACCGGGAGGGGAAGCAGGTGGGCCTCGGCATTAAAGGCCTGGGTAAATGCCTGCATAGTCTGCAGATCCTTGGTGGAGCGCTCCGAGTGAGAATGCCCGCCCTTGAGCTGGATGATGTCCACACCCTCCAGTGGCCGCTTGCGTAAATGGGAGGCCACCGCGGACATGGTTTCGCCCCAGGACAAGCCCACCGAGGTGTGATCGGTAATGAGCTCTTCCAATAGGGCGGCGCCAGCGCTGCCCAAATCCGCGAGCAGGGATCCGCCGGGAGGGGTGGCGGTGACGCGGGCATCGGCAAGCGAAAAGCGCTCGCAGAGGGCAGAAACCAGCTCATCGGACTGCTCGCGGGGATCGGTAATACTCACGGTGACAAAGCCGCGCTCGGCGGCATGAGTGAGTAACTTGGAGACCGTCGGCCGGGAAATCCCCAGGTGAGCCGCCACCTCCGCCTGCGAGAACCCGGAGTTGTAGTAGAGCTTCGCGGCGTCGATAGAAAGACAGTCTTTATGATCCAGCATGCCTTTCATTCAAGCACACCGGGTGGGGAGGACCAGCATTGAATAAGCCCCAGAAATTTCCTCACTTATGGGGGTTGACGTGGCGATTTGTGCAAAGTGGAGGTGTCAGGTTACATTATTGAAGTCCGCAACGGAGAGCACAACGAAATATTGATGTGCTTGATGCTGGGATGTGCCCCCTTAGCTCAGTCGGCAGAGCGTTTCCATGGTAAGGAAAAGGTCGACAGTTCGATTCTGTCAGGGGGCTCCATTCATGTCTGGAGGAAATATCTTCCTGCAGGATGAAGGTGTTCACCATGGCGGTGTAGCTCAGTGGTAGAGCAAGCGACTCATAATCGCTGTGTCGCGAGTTCAATTCTCGCCATCGCTACCGGGAAAGAAAAGCGCCATTACGGCGCTTTTTTACTACCGTGCCTATGGCCTTAGCGGTGTACTGGTTTCCGTGAGGAATTAGGTATCTGGTAAGGTCATCGGCGCGTGACGTTCTAGAGTCACGAAAAATAAAATAGGGGCGTGGCGCAATTGGTAGCGCAACGGTCTCCAAAACCGTAGGTTGCAGGTTCGAGTCCTGTCGCCCCTGCAAGGATCCCCGGCATCTGCTTTCCAGATGGCGGGGATATTTTTGTCACAGATGCGGCTCACCCGCCCTGGCATGCTTTCCTGCCCGTGCACCTTTTGCTAGGGTTGACAAAGTTATGTCTGGGCGGAGGTTCATGCCTAGAAAAAGATTTCACTTCCCAAGGAGGGTTAGCTGTGAGCGATGAGCAGCAGCCGAAGGACTCGGCGGCCCCGCGTCCTACCGGTAAGCGCCAGCTTTCTGGTGCGGCTTCCACGACCTCCACGGACTCGGCGAAGAAGAACGTGGTCCGCGTTGAGGATAAAAACAGCACCGAGAGCCCGGGTGGCGGCGTCGCCGCATTCCCCGGCGAGGTTGTCTCTGAAATGAAGAAGGTGGTCTGGCCCACCCGTGGAGAGATGCTGCAGTACACCCTCATCACGTTCGCCTTCTTGATCGTCATCACCGCGCTTGTTTGGGGCGTCGATACCCTGGCTGGCCTCGGAGTTGAGAAGATTCTGACTAATTAGCTAGAATGACCCCACAATCTTTTATCCCGCTGTTTCCGCACTCCGGAACGGCGGGATACTTTTTGCCCACACGCGCCGCGGGTAGGCTGGTTCTACAACACGCGCCGATGACATTTTGGAGTACCACTCATGAGCGACGAAAATAACGTCGAAAACCCAGGAACCTCCCTAGAGGAGGCCATGCAGTCCAACGTGCAGGAGCAGGCTGCAGAGCACGCCAGCGCAGTCGAGGACGCCCAAGAGGAGGCCGCAGCACCGGCTCAGGCTGACATCGCTGGCGCAGAAGACGCTGCGCTTGCCGATGCCCCCGCGGCGGAGGCCGAGTCCGCCGAAGAGAGCGCCGCCGAAACCGAGGAAGAAGCTGAGGACGCCGCTTACCGCAAGCGCCTGCGCGAATTCACCCGCGAGCTGAAGAAGCAGCCGGGCCAGTGGTACATCATCCAGTGCTACTCCGGCTACGAAAACAAGGTGCGCACAAACCTCGACATGCGTGCGCAGACCCTTGAGGTGGAAGACTCCATCTTCGAGGTCGTCGTCCCCATCGAGCAGATCATGGAAAACAAGGACGGCAAAAAGAAGATTGTCAAGCGCAAGCTGCTGCCGGGTTACGTCTTGGTGCGCGCTGAGCTTAACGATGCCGCCTGGTCCGTCATCCGCGAAACCCCCGGCGTGACCTCCTTCGTGGGCAACGAAGGCAACGCGACGCCGGTCAAGACCCGCGACGTGGCAAAGTTCCTCATGCCGAACGAAGCTCCCGCCAAGGGCGAGGCTGCCCCGAACGAGCAAGAGGGCGAGCAGGTCGTCGAAATGCCGGAGAAGGAAGTGGCCAAGAAGTACGCCCACGACTTCGAGGTGGGCGAGGCCGTTACCATCCTGTCCGGCCCGCTGGCTGCCGTGTCCGCCACCATTTCCGAAATCGACCCGGAGACCGGCAAGATGCAGGGCCTAGTCTCCATCTTCGGCCGCGAAACCCCAGTGGAGTTGTCGCCGACGGAAATCGAGCGCATTTCTTAAAAAATGATTTTGTGCAGGGCGCACGGTGTTCTAGACTGGAACGCCGTGCGCCTTTTGCGTGCGCACACGTAAATCGTTTCATCCTCCGGTGGCCCACTGAGGTGAGCATCCGGACGGGCCGCGTTATTCATCGTGACGCAGGTTCGGTACCACAGGAAAGAGGTAATTCGATGGCTCCAAAGAAGAAGGTATCTGGCTTCATCAAGCTGCAGATCGAGGCTGGCGCCGCTAACCCGGCACCGCCAGTTGGCCCGGCACTGGGTGCCCACGGCGTCAACATCATGGAATTCTGCAAGGCTTATAACGCCGCTACCGAGAACCAGCGTGGCAACGTGGTTCCTGTTGAGATCACCGTCTACGAAGACCGCTCCTTCGACTTCAAGCTGAAGACCCCGCCGGCAGCCAAGCTGCTGCTGAAGGCCGCTGGCGTCCAGAAGGGTTCCGGTGTCCCGCACACCGATAAGGTCGGCACCGTCACCTGGGATCAGTGCAAGGAAATTGCACAGACCAAGTTCGAGGACCTCAACGCCCGCGACATCGAGGCCGGCGCACACATCATCGCTGGTACCGCCCGCTCCATGGGCCTTAACATCGATGGCGCACCGGAGAAGTAAAAACTTTATGTGGTAGGGCCAGCTTCGGCCCGCCAAATACCACGCCAATCCAGAAAAGGAATTGTTAAATGAGCACCAAGTCTAAGGCTTATAAGGCCGCTGCGGAACTAGTAGATAAGTCCCGCCTGTACCGTCCGATCGAGGCCGCAAAGTTGGCCAAGGAGACCTCCTCCAAGAACTTCGACGCCACCGTTGATGTCGTCTTCCGCCTGGGGGTTGACCCACGCAAGGCTGACCAGCTGGTGCGCGGCACCGTCTCCCTGCCTAACGGCACCGGTAAGGACGTTCGCGTCGCCGTCTTCGCAGAGGGCGAAAAGGCTACCGCAGCTCAGGAAGCTGGCGCTGACATCGTTGGCACCTCCGAGCTGATCGAGCAGATCAACGAGGGCAACCTGAACTTCGACGTTGCCATCGCTACCCCAGACCAGATGGCCAAGGTTGGCCGCGTCGCCCGCGTCTTGGGCCCACGTGGTCTGATGCCTAACCCGAAGACCGGTACCGTGACCAATGACGTTGCTAAGGCAATTAGCGAGGTTAAGGGCGGTAAGATCTCCTTCCGCGTGGACAAGGCTGCAAACCTGCACGCCATCCTTGGTAAGGCTTCCTTCGATGCTGAGAAGCTCGCTGAGAACTACGGCGCCCTCATGGATGAGATCCAGCGCCTGAAGCCTGCTTCCGCTAAGGGCATCTACATCAAGCGTGCCACCATCTCCACCACCTCCGGCCCAGGCATTCCTGTGGACGGCTCCGTGCAGAAGGGCTACACCGACTAAGACGGTGATAGCGCATAGCGCGTGAATGAAGACCCCGAGGTTTTTCCTTGGGGTCTTTTGCATCGTTCAACAGGCCTTGCGGTGTGAACGAAAAGTCTAGGTATTGAGCGTTAGTCTGCGCCTTTGATCTCGGCATAGGCATCTAGGGCCGCCTGGCGCGACTGCCTGAGATCCACGATGGGTGGGGTGGATAACGTGGGAGCCCAGCGGCGGATATAGGCGCCTTCGGGGTCGAAGCGCTGTGCCTGGGTTTCAGGGTTGAAGATGCGGAAGAAGGGCGCGGCATCATCGCCGCAGCCGGCCACCCATTGCCAGTTAAATGGGTTGGACGCGGCATCGGCATCCACCAGGGTGTCCCAAAACCATTCCTCGCCTAGGCGCCAATGGATTCCCAGGTTCTTGGTGAGAAACGATCCCACCACCATGCGCACGCGATTGTGCATGTATCCGGTTTTCCAGAGTTCGCGCATACCGGCATCAACAAGTGGTATACCCGTCGTCCCGTCCTGCCAATCCCTCAGCCGCGGGTCATCCCAGGACCAGTCGAAGCGGTCGAACTGTTGCCGCACGTTGCGGGTGGCCAGATCGGGCAGGTGGTAGAGCCGGTGCCAGGCAAAGTCGCGCCACAGCAACTCGGAGTGGAACTTCTCCGCGTCGGGTTCCTCGGCAGCGGCCAGCCAAACTTCGCGTGGGGATACCTCGCCAAAGCGCAGGTGCGGCGATAGCAGAGAGGTGGCGTTGTGCGCGGGTATATCGCGTTCTCTGGCATAGTGAGTTAAGTCGAGCTGGGCTAGGCGTTCGCGCGCACCTGCCTCCCCTGGCGTCCAATACTGGGCGAGCGATGCAGCCCACTTCGGTTCAGCGGCGCTGGGATCGGGCCAGCTGCTGCTTGCCGATGCCCCCATCTCCCGCCGCGACAGCAATTCCGGCACGGGCAGCGGTTCGTCATCAGCGAGTTGGGACCGCGCGGCGGCCCCAAAGGGAGTAAAGACCTTATAAGGCTTGCCCTGGCCATTAGTTACCTTCCATGGCTCCACGAGGGTGAAGCCGGGGCAGGAGATGGCGTTAATTCCGGCATCGGCAAGCGTTGCTTTGACCCTGGCGTCTACCTCGCGCAGCGGGCCGTGGTAGCGGCGGTTCCAGGTGACGGTATCGGCGCCAATCTCCCGGGCGGTGCGGGGAATGACGGCGCGGGCATCCCCGGTAGCGCGGAGGAGCTTCACCCCACGGGAGGCAAGCTCCTGCGCTAGGGCATGGAGCGAACGCTCCCGCCACCAGTGAGTGGCGCCACCGAGCGGCCGGGTGCTGGGGTAGGCGGGCTCATCGAGGACAACGGCCACTAACTCTGGCTTTGAACCGTTTTTATCGGTGGCGGCCTCCGCGGCCCGGGTAAGGGCCTGGTTATCGGATAAGCGCAGGTCATCGCGAAACCACATGAGGGAAGTCATACTAGATAGCCTACGCGGTTGGGCAATTTGGGAATACGAGGAAAGCACGGTAGTATCCCTTGTGAAGTTTGAACGGCCTTGTGGCCGAGTCAAAGTTCACCGAAGACCGTTGGTCATCCACTAAGGATTGAAAGTTCTCCACCTTGGAGGCGGCCCACGCAGGAGACACTTTGCGCATTCCGCGGCATTTATCATGTCGCACGCCCTGTGCTCTTGCACGGGGCTTTTCTTTTTGGAAGGCCCCGGCGGAAAATAAAAGAGATGTTTTGGAAGGAGGCGAGAGACAATGGCAAACCCAAAGAACACTGCAGACTTGGCAGAGCTGAAGGAGAAGCTGGCCGATTCTAGCTCCGTCGTTTTGACTGAGTACCGCGGCCTGACCGTATCCCAGCTGCAGGAGCTGCGTAACAACCTGGGCTTTGACGTTGACTACTCCGTCGCCAAGAACACCCTCTTCAAGATCGCTGCCAAC
>NZ_JBEHFO010000029.1:0-10892 GCF_040225595.1 Corynebacterium sp. KPL2734
CTCCTCTACCAACACCCCCACCGCTACCACGCCACCCGCCGCGCCTTCTGCTCCTTCGGCACCGGCGGCTCCAAGCGCGCCCTCTGCTCCGACGACTCCCGCGGCCCCCAATGCTGCGGCTCCATCCGCGCCAAAGGCTCCTTCTACCCCGGCTGCCCCCAAGGCCCCTTCGGCACTCAGCGCACCGAGTGCTCCCTCCGCGCCTAGCGCGCCAACCCCACCGGGTGCTCCCACGCCACCAAAGGCTCCCAAGGCCCCCGCTGCTCCTGCCGCTCCGGGTTCTTCTTCGGCACCTAGCGCCCCGGCGGCTCCGAAGGCTCCGGCAGCACCAAGTGCCCCGGCAGCTCCAGGTGCCCCGACTTCGCCGGCTGCTCCAGATGCGAAGGCACCCGCGGCACCCCAACCGCCTAGTGCCCCGCAGCCACCCGCTGCTTCGCAAGCACCAACTACGCCACAACCACCTGCAGCTCCACAGCCACCAAAGGCTCCGCAAGCTGCCAAGGCGCCACAGGTTCCAGCAGCGCCAAAGCCACCGCAGGCTGACAAGAAACCCGAGGCAGCGGCGCCACCCGCGCCTCCTGCTCCGCCGGCATCGGCCACGCCGCCCGCTCCGCCGGCACCACCGGCGTCATCGGAAAGCGCAGAGGCTCCCAAGGCCCCAAAGCCACCGGAACCGCCGAAGCCACCCTCACCGCCGAAAGACGCGAATACCGAGTAGGCATGTGCAGGGGTGAGTGCGTACGCTGTGATTCATGCAATTAGATGTGGGATGGGCTGCGGATACTTTTGTTCTGGCAGCAGGTGCGACGGAAAACACCACTAGCCTCGTTTCCTTTGCCTGGATCATGCTTGCGGCGCTACTGGCGCCGATAGTGTCGTTCATGTTGGGCAACCGGCTGCCGGCCGTTGCCCTTTTGATCATCTTTGGCATGGTCATCGGCCCGTCGCTTTTGGATGTCGCCCATGAGGATGCTGGCATCAGCATGCTGAAAGAGCTGGGTGTTGGTGCGCTCTTCTTGCTCGCAGGTTTTGAGATCGAGATTTCTACGCTCAAGACCAAAGAAGCGGGAACTGCACTGTCCACCTGGCTTATCTGCCTCGTGGCCTGTGGTGTCGGTGCCTACTTCTTGGTCGATAATGTCCCGGGCGCTATCGTGGTGGCGCTGGCGCTAACGTCTACGGCGCTGGGCACACTGCAGCCCATGCTAAAACAGGACCGCGTGCTCGAGACCAAAGTGGGCAAATCGGTCATGATTCACGGCGCTATTGGTGAGGTCGCCCCCATTACCGCGATGGCCCTGCTGCTTAGCACGCGCTCCACGTGGACCACGCTGCTGATTATGCTCGCGTTCATTGGCATCGCCGTGGCTGTTGCCATCATGCCGGCGGCCATTGCAACGACGATTCCGTGGGTTAAAGCGGCGTTTATCTCCGGCGCGGGGTCTACCAACCAAACCATTTTGCGCCTTATCATCCTGATCCTTGCCACCCTCATGGCCGTCACGGCGGTCTTTGAACTAGACATCGTGCTGGGCGCCTTCGCCGCCGGCATCATCTTGAACCGCATCATTCCGGATGAGTTCCATCGCCGGCTGGAGCACCGCCTCGATGTGGTCTTCCACTCCATGCTCATCCCGGTCTTCTTCGTGGTCTCTGGTATGACGATTAACTGGGATACCATCGCTAATAACCCAGGGAAGGTACTGGGCATCCCGGCGCTTATTCTCGTTACCCGCGGCCTGCCGGTATTCCTGCGCGAGAATGTGGGTCACACCGGCTCCGAAATTGAAACGGTGCGCGAGCGCCTGCAGGTCAGTTTGTACACGGCTACCGGCCTGCCGATCATCGTTGCTGTGACATCGCTGGCGGTTAATTCCGAATTGATGAAGCAAGAAACCGCCTCGATCTTCGTTGCCGGTGGCGCGTTGACCGTTGCCATCTTCCCGTTTCTGGCCAACTTGGTGGGAAGGAAAGACTCCAAGACGGTTGATGAATCCGACCCAAAGAAGAAATCGGATTCTAACGAGGACGACAAGGAAGAAGAGTCCCAAGAACTCTAATCTTTTACTCCGCACTAGAAGCTATGCCCTGCCACCGCGGCAGGGCATATTCTTTTTGAATCAGCTTGTCTATTATGGTGACTGTGACTAATAGCTACGGACCCTCCCCCTATGACCGGACACTGCGTCTATCTGATTCAGAGCGCAACGATGCCCTGACGGATCTAGCCCGCGCAGTGGGCGAAGGCCGCTTATCGATGACCGAGTTTGAGGAGCGCTCCGATAGCGTCATGCAGGCCGTTACCCACAAGGACCTAGCACCAATTTTCAGCGATATCCCTGCGACCGGATCGCAAGAGGTAAAGATCTACTCCCAAGGCGATGTGGACCGCGCCGCTAATGCCGCGAAGAAGCCTCGTATCGCTACCGCCCTGACCAGCTCGATCATTTTGCTCGCGGCATCTCCTACTCTTGTCATGCTCAGCGCCACCATGAACAGCCCCTGGTTGCTGGCGGGTGGCGCCGTAGCCGCAGCGCTCATTCCCATCGTGTGGATCCTCTTGTACGTGGCCAAGGTGGGCCCGCAATCGTGGCATGCCCCCTCGGTGCGGCAGATTGAGCGCCAACAGCAGCGCGAGATCCGTGCACTGACGGCACACGAGCGGGCGCACCAAAAAGAATTAGAAAAGAAAAAGTGGGCCGAGCGCCGCCAACAGGCCGGTGAACTTACTGGTCAGGCTATGGAAATGGCGAAGAAGCAAATCAACAAGTGGAATAATAAATAGCGCTGAGGTGCGCTGCAATATTTCTTAACGCTGTGAAAGATGGCACAATATTGCCATGACTTCTCCCAAACCCCGCATCTTTGACCAGTCCGAAAAATTAAAGGGCATCGCTTACGATATTCGCGGTGAGGTCTCAGCGGAAGCGGAGAGAATGGAACTGGATGGCCACACCATCCTCAAGCTCAATACGGGAAACCCCGCCGTCTTTGGCTTCGATGCACCCGATGTCATCATGCGCGATATGATCGGCGCGCTGCCCACCTCCCAGGGCTATTCCACCTCTAAAGGCATTACCTCGGCCCGGCGGTCCATCGTCACACGCTATGAGCTCGAGGACTTCCCGCATTTTGATATCAACGATGTCTTCTTGGGCAATGGTGTATCAGAACTTATCACCATGACCACCCAGGCGCTGCTCAATAACGGCGATGAGATCCTTATCCCAGCCCCCGATTACCCGCTGTGGACCGCAGCAACCTCGCTGGCCGGCGGCACCCCAGTGCACTACCTGTGCGATGAGGAAGACGAGTGGAATCCATCCATCGAGGATATTCGGTCCAAGGTCACCGAAAAGACCAAGGCCATCGTGGTCATCAACCCGAATAACCCAACCGGAGCGGTGTATTCGCGCGAGGTCCTGCAGCAAATCGTGGACATCGCCAGGGAGCACAACCTGCTGATTTTGGCCGATGAGATTTATGACCGCATCCTTTATGACGATGCGCAGCATATCTCCATCGCCTCGCTGGCCCCCGATCTTTTGACCTTTACCTTTAATGGACTGTCCAAGGCCTACCGCGTCTGTGGTTACCGCGCGGGCTGGATGGTCATTACGGGCCCGAAGCATCATGCGCACGGGCTTATCGAGGGCCTCGAATTGCTGGCAGGTACCCGCCTGTGCCCGAATGTTCCTGCGCAACACGCTATCCAGGTGGCGTTGGGCGGGCGCCAATCCATCTACGAGCTCACCGGGGCTGGAGGACGATTGCTGCGCCAACGCAATATCGCCTATGACAAGCTCAATGAGATTCCGGGCGTTTCCGCAGTAAAACCCAAGGGCGCGCTCTACCTCTTCCCGCGCTTGGATCCCAATGTCTATGACATTCACGATGATTCCAAGCTCATGTTGGATATCCTCAAGGCGGAAAAGATCCTCATGGTCCAAGGCACCGGCTTCAACTGGCCGCACCCGGATCACTTCCGAGTGGTCACGCTGCCCTGGGCTTCCCAGCTGGAAAACGCCATCGAGCGCTTGGGCAATTTCTTGGTGAGCTACCGCCAATAGCATCCCAGCAGGCGATTGGTAATTGCAGTAATAATCGTTCACAATATACCGTATGGGACGGCATTCCTCGGTTTCTAATTCCGCATCGGGCTCGGCTTCGCGGCATCGGCAAGCGCAGCGTCGATCTGGGTCCAGCGGGCACGCGCCAGGCCAGTCGGCGTTGGAACGCCTAAATCCACGTCAGCTGGTGCAAGAGGTATCCGGCCACCCGTGGCGCGTTGGGCTGGTCACCGCCATCGGCGCGGCGCTCATCGCCATGCTGATAAGCCTCGTCTTCCTCTGGCCGTCTAGTGCCGCCTCTAGCCACACCTCGGAGGAGTTCGAGTCCACCTACGCGCTGAACCATCCGCAGGTTGAGGCAACAGTGGAAAAGACCGACCATTCGGCGTGCCAATCGGACCAGACCGGCCTGGCCTTCGATACCCCGCCGCTGATTCCGGAAAAGGAAGAAGTGGACTGTGACCGGGCGCTGGTGAAGATCACCTCCGGCGAGGACGAGGGAAAGATGACCCAATTGGTCACCTACGGCAACGCGGGCGACCCGGAATTGCAGCCGGGCGATGAGATCGTGCTGTCCAAGGCCACCGATCCCGCCGGGGCCGTGTCATATGCCTTTGCCGATTATCAGCGCAGCAATAGCCTCCTCCTCTGGGGCATGGTCATCGCGATCGTCATCATTGCTTTCGCGGCGTGGCATGGGGTGCGCGCGATCATCGGCTTGGGGTTGAGCCTTGGTATCGTCTTCAGCTTCCTCATCCCAGCGCTCATCGCGGGCACCAATCCCCTATGGGTGGCGCTTGCCGCCTGTACCGCCATCATTCTCCTTGCCGTTCCCCTCGTCCACGGCGTGAATTGGAAATCCGCCTCCGCGGTGGGCGGTTCCCTGACTGCGCTCGCCATCGCCGCATTCCTTGCGTGGGCGGCCATCGATAGTTCGCAGCTGCAAGGCTATAGCTCCGAAGACAACCTCAAGCTGCTGTTATATATGCCCAACGTTTCCATCCTGGGCGTGCTGCTGTGTGGCTTCGTCGTAGGCGCGTTGGGCAGCCTTGCCGATGTCGCCATTGCCCAAGCCTCCACCATCACCGAGCTGCACGAATCCGATCCCGCGGCCTCACCGCTCGAGCTATTTTTATCCGCCATGCGGGTCGGCCGCGACCACATCGCCTCGATGGTCTATACCCTCATTTTGACCTATACCGGCGCCGCCTTGCCCCTACTCCTGCTCATCACCGCCGCCGAACGCCCCGCAGGGCAAATCCTCAGCAGCGATCTCGTCGCCACCGAGCTCCTGCGCTCCGGCGTCGGCGCCATGGCACTGACCCTAGCAGTACCGATTACCACGCTGATTGCCGCGTTTACGGTCCCGTCGCGCCGCCGTTAGAGCGTGCGGCCCAGCGCCTGTATCTTCCAGCCGGCGTTGGACCAGGCCGCAACGTCGAGCACATTGCGGCCATCGATAATGTGCTTATTATCTACGAGCTCGCCGGCCTCATTCGGGTCCAGAACCTTAAATTGCTGCCATTCGGTGGCCAGGATGACCAACTCCGCCTCCCGCAAGGCGGATTCCGTATCGGCGGCATAGTCCAAGGTGGGAAAAACCTTCTTGGCGTTGTCCATACCCTCAGGGTCATAGACGGTCACCGCAGCACCCGCCAAGGACAAGGACCCAGCAACCGAGAGCGCCGGCGAATCGCGTACATCATCCGAATTGGGCTTAAAAGCACAGCCCAGCACGGTAACGCGGTGGCCCAAAAGCGAGCCATTGAAGGCTTCTTTAGACAGGTCCACCATGCGGTCGCGCCGCCGCATATTAATCGCGTCCACCTCTCGCAAAAAGGTCAGGGCCTGATCGGCGCCGAGCTCACCGGCGCGCGCCATAAAGGCGCGAATATCCTTAGGCAGGCAACCACCGCCAAAGCCCAGGCCCGCGCCGAGGAACGTGCGGCCGATGCGCTTGTCTATGCCAATGGCATCCGCCAACGCCACCACGTCCGCCCCCGCGATCTCACAAATCTCGGAAACTGCATTGATGAAAGAAATCTTGGTGGCCAAAAAAGCGTTGGCGGATACTTTTACCAGCTCCGCGGTCTGCAGATCGGTCGCGATGAAGGGCGTGTCCTGCGCTAGCGGCTGCGCGTAGATCTCGCGGGCAAGCTCTTCCGCGCGGGATTCTGATTCGCGGGTGCCAATGACAATGCGGTCCGGGGTAATGGTGTCGTGCACCGCATAACCTTCGCGCAAAAATTCTGGATTCCACGCGATTTCCACGCGAGTTCCCTCGGGCGCTAAACCGTCCGCAAGTTCTTGGAGTTCCGCCGCCGTACCTACCGGAACGGTGGATTTACCAAAGATGACGTGCTCCCCACGCAGCTTGGGTACCAAGTCCGTGATGACAGCCTTGACATAGGTCATGTCTGCCGCATAGGAACCGCGGCGCTGCGGGGTTCCCACGCCGAGAAAATGCACGTTGGCAAACTGTGCGGCCTCGTCATAATTCGTGCTAAAGCCTAAGCGCCCAGCAGCGATATTGCGCTCGAGCACCTCCGGCAGCCCCGGCTCGAAAAACGGAACCTTGCCCGATTGCAAGACGGCGATCTTATCCTCGTCTACATCGACACCTAAAACTTCATGTCCCAATTCCGCCATGCAGGCGGCGTGGGTAGCACCCAGGTAACCGGTGCCAATAACAGTCATCCGCATAAAACCTCATCCTAGAGATTTTATGTAAATACCAGATTAATCCCTGCGGAAGTTCAGGTAAGACTTTGATGGCGTTGGCCCGCGCTGGCCCTGGTATTTCGATCCCAAGGCACCCGTACCGTAGGGACTTTCCGCCGGCGAGGTCATCTTAAAGATGGCCAGCTGGCCCACTTTCATCCCCGGCCACAACGCAATGGGCAGGTTCGCGGTATTGGAGAGCTCTAAAGTAATGTGCCCAGAAAAACCGGGATCGATAAAGCCCGCGGTGGAGTGGGTCAAAAGGCCCAGCCGCCCCAGCGAGGACTTTCCCTCCAGCCGTCCAGCCAGGTCAGCCGGGAGGGTGAATTTCTCCAGCGTGGCACCAAGGACGAACTCGCCGGGGTGGAGAATGAAGGATTGATCCTCTTCTACTTCCACCAACGTGGTAAGCTCCGGCATCTCCGCCTTGGGGTCAATGTGCGTATAGCGGGAGTTATTGAATACCCGGAAATACTTATCCAAGCGCACGTCAACGGAAGAAGGCTGGATAAGCTCACTATCAAAGGGGTCGATGCCCAGCTCTCCGGAATCAATGGCGGAACGAATATCACGATCTGAAAGAAGCACGGACCCGATTCTACTCAATCGCCTGCCCAAGGTGTATAGTAGGGAAAGCGCATTTAGCGCAGTGCCGACGTAGTTTAATGGTAGAACTGCAGCTTCCCAAGCTGCTGGCGCGGGTTCGATTCCCGTCGTCGGCTCCATTGTCATGAGTCGCGACATGTTTGACAGGTCAGTCGCGACATCGTTGACAAACCGGCATCTCAGTCGTTTTTGTTCTGGGGTGCCGGTTTTTCGTGTTTTGGGTCTAGGGGTGGGTCGCCTTTTTTCCAGTAGGGCTTTTGGTAGTCGCGGGCTGTGTCGATGTAGTTCTCGGTGATGATTTCTCCGGTCGCAGCTAGTGATGTGATGATGTGGTTGTCGGCGATGACCATGAGGATTTTTTGTTTCTTGAATGCGCGCCCGATGCCTAGGTGGAAGAGTTTGCCGGCGTAGCGGACGGTGACTTTGCCGTTGTCCCAGACGATGTCTTTTCTGGTGCGCCATTCTTGTGTGGGATTGTCGTTGGGGCTGGCTTTTGTGCCGGTGGTGTAGCTGTGGTGTGGGGTGTGTCGTCCTAGTGCGCGGTGTGGGCGTGTGGTGTTGTAGTAATCGCGGAATTCGTCGAGGAGTTGTTGCAGTTCAGCAATGGTATGGGCGGCTGGTCGTGCGGCGAGCCATTTTTTAAGGGTTTGGTGAAATCGCTCAATTTTTCCTTGGGTTTGCGGGTGTCCTGGCCGTCCGTTTTTCTGTTGGATTTTGTGTGTGGTCAGGACTTTTTCAAAGGCATTTCTCCCGGCTTTGCGCCCGGCTAGCCGGGCAGTAAATACTAAGCCATTATCGGTGAGAGTGGATGCTGGCGGGCCGTATGTGTTGATCAGGCGGGTTAATTCTTGTGCTACCTGTGGGCCGCTAAAGCCGGCTCGTGCGGTAATAGATAGCAGGTAGCGGGAGTGATCGTCGAGGAAATCCAGCACGTCGACGCGGGTGTTATCTGCCAGATAGATGTAGGTGATATCAGCCTGCCAACATTCATTGGGCATGGCGGCTTCAAAGCGGACAAATGAGCTTTTAGGCTTCTTCTTCGGTGCTGGGGTGATAAGGCCTTCGGGCCCGACCCCCGGACAGTGGACACGTCGGGGTTAGCTATGCTGCTTTGGTCAGTGTAGCTGATGTGAGTGCTTCGAAGTCATCGGGAGCTAGAAGGTTGCACCAGGAGTGTCGCCGGCGCGTGTTGTAGCGCATGCACCACCGGAAGACTTCCTGCCGGCAGATAATGGGATTGTCAAAGACTTTCCTATCACGCAAGACTTCCCGCTTTAAGGTGGCGTTAAACGATTCTGCTAGGGCTTCTATCAGCACTCGTTCCTACCGCTCCCATAGACTGGCGCACACCCAACGACGAGCAATAGTTCCTAAAAGCTTGTGAGGTGTACACGCTGCCGTGATCGTCAATGGAATACAGCCCCGTCAAGACTGCCACGCACACCGTGTGCGTGGGCTAGGGCATCGACGACCAGTGACACTCGCATGTGGTCTGCGAGCGCATAACCTGCAAGTTTCCGTGAATACGTGTCAATGACTGTGGCCAAATACATGTTCTTGCCACCCTTACAGGGCAGGTAGGTAATATCGCCAACATAAACGCGGTTCGGCTCGTTGGCGGTGACTTTACGGCCTACTAAGTCCGGCATGACACGGTGGCCAGGCTTGCGCCTGGTAGTGACGCATCGGCGGCGCTTGGTAAAGCCTTTAAGTCCCATGGCTTTCATAATTCGTGCGACTTTCTTGTGATTTATCGGGCCGAAATCCGTATCACTGTTGAGGCTTGCAGCGATGCGTTTAGCACCATAAAGACCATGCTCATCATCAAAGATGGTTGTGATTCTCGCACCAATAAGGGCATCGGAACACATCTTTAACCTGCGCTTTTCACGGGTTTGGACCCATTTATAAAACGAGGAACGATTGAGCTTTAAAACGTGGCACATCCGCTTGACCGAGTACTCGGTTCGGTGGTCATAGACAAACTGGAAGCGGATCACCAGCGTGTCTCTTCGGCAAAATACTTAGCAGCTTTACGTAGAATATCGCGTTCTTCGCGCAGCTTCGCGTTTTCTTTTTCCAGCTGGCGGATTCGCTCAGAATCAGTCGCCGCTTGGGCTTTATCATGCACAGCTTTAATGCGCGCACGCTTTCCGGTGCCGTACTTCTTGACCCAAGAATGCAGCGAGGCTCGGTTGATACCGAGCTCTGCTGATGCTGCGTTCAGCGAGAGGTCCTCATTGTTTTCGTAGAGGGCCACACCGTCGCGTTTGAACTGTTCGGAGTACCTGGACATGGTGGTAGATTACCTTTCTTCCCAGCCCGACTGGGCTGGATATCAGGTGTCCACCAAACCGGGGTCAGGTCCTTCAGCGTTGAGGATGCGGCGGATTGTTGATGTTGATGGGCTGCGGTGGCCGTCTTTTTCTAGGTGGAAGGAAATGGTGTCTGGCCCGGCATCGAGCCCGTGGCGAGTTAATTGCTTGCGGATAGCGATGATTTCTTTACGCAGCTTGTCAGGCACTGCCTGTGGATGGGTATGCGGGGCACGAGAGCGAGGCGCGATGGCGTCGGCGCCGCCGGCGTCAAAGGCGTTGAGGATCTGATAGACGCGCTGGCGGGAGATTCCAAAACGCTGGGCGACTTTAGAGGGGCTGCGGCCCTGTTTGCGGACTGCCTTGACGATGGCCATGTTGCGGTTGGGACTATTCATAGTGTCAAACATGTCGCGACTGATGAGTATGTCATGAGTCGCGACATGCTTGACAGTTCAGTCGCGACATCGTTGACAAACCGGCATCTCAGTCGTTTTTGTTCTGGGGTGCCGGTTTGAAGTGCCCCGGGTTTTGTTCCTAGGCATGTGCCTTGTTTTCCATTATTGCCTGTGGCAAGTTCTTCTTTCACAATTCGGTTTCCACCTTGGCTGGGGTTCGGTATCCCAGGCTTTGGTGGAGCCTTGTCTCGTTCCACTATGACACCCACTCAAACGTGGCGATTTCTACTTCGACAACATCATCCCACCTGCGGGTATGGATGAGTTCGCCTCTTGTGAGGGGCCGTTAACGTTTTCAGCCAGAGCATTGTCATATAAGTCACCAACACTTCCGGTGGAAGCAGTGATCCCGTGCTGGGCAAGTCGCTCGTTGTAGACAACGCTGACGTACTGCGAGCCGTGATCCGAATGGTGAATGAGACCTGTTGTTTCCTCAGCACACACGATCGCCTGGTTGAGAGCTTGCAGCGGCAAAGCTGGGCCCGACCCCCGAAAAGTGGACACGTCGGGGGGCTAGCTATGCTGCTGTGGTCAGTATAGCCGAAGTCTTGGTTTCAAAGACATCAGGCGCTACGAGATTGCACCAGGAGTGCCGCCGGCGCGTGTTGTAGCGCATGCACCACCGGAAGACCTCTTGGCGACAGCTAATTGGGTTGTCAAAGACTTTCCGATCACGTAGCACTTCACGTTTTAAGGTGGCGTTAAATGATTCTGCCAGGGCA
>NZ_JBEHFO010000030.1:0-9184 GCF_040225595.1 Corynebacterium sp. KPL2734
CGTGATGGTCGCCTTATTGTGCACCGGCACGAGGCTTACCACGGGTTACAGATACACCACACTAGCGGACGCAACCTCTCCGAAGTTGAGTCCTGCTTAACCCATCTCGGAATTATGGATAAAGGACGGCTCATTGCTAACGGCACGGTTAACCAAGTCATGCAAAACGTTCAAAATAGACGAACCATTGCGTACCGCACTGCATCCAATAGTGATAAAAGTTCAAAACCTTGGGAGCAGACAGTAGATGTCGACCAAGTTCCGAGAATTGTCTCGAAACTATGTCACGAAGGAGCCGACGATATTACTATCAGTTCACCCAATCTCGAGGATGTTTTTGTCAACCTAATCGCATCCAAATCGAATAAAGCATGAGTAACACTCTTACGTTTACGCGCATACAGCTGACCAATTGGCGATGGTCTTGGCCGTCCATGCTGCTTACTGGAATTGTCGTTCCTGTTCTAATGTCCTTAGGACTTGGTGTGTACGCACAAAATTCAGGCGGGGCCGCCGTTGAGTACGCTGTTATTGGTGGTCTATCGTTTTCTTTACTATTCGAGCTGCAGGGGAAAATTGCCACCAATATTTCCTTTATGAAGGCGAATGGAGCCCTAGATCAACTAGCGGCTACCGGAGCGAAGCGCCTCCTGAGGTTACCCTCGTTTAGTGGACACCCGATTAGTGCGGATCTTGTGTCCGTAGGAGAGGATGTTCATTGTGAGTTCGTCAAGGAAGAAGTACACCCCGGAGTACCGGCAGGAGGCCGCCAGACTGGTCATTGAGTCTGGGCGCCCAATCGCTCATGTGGCTAAGGAAATTAGCGTATCAGCCACAATTTTAGGCAGGTGGGTCAAACTTGAGCGGGAACGCCAAGGCTCGGTAGATGGCCGCAGTGATGCCGATATACGAGCCGAAAACGCTCGCCTGCGTCGTGAGTTAGCTGAGGCCAAGATGGATAATGAGTTCTTGTCAAAAGCCACCGCCTTCTTCGCTGCGAAGCAACGCGATCGGAAAAATTTGAGCTAATGCAGCCAGAGCAAGGCGAACTACAGCATCAAACGAATGAGCAGGTTATTAGAGGTTTCTCGTTCTGGCTACTATAAATGGCACAAGGCTCAAGCAGTACGGCTTGGGCCCGACCCCCGGAAAGTGGACACATCGGGGGCTAGCTATGCTGCTTTGGTCAGTATAGCCGAAGTCTCGGTTTCAAAGACATCAGGCGCTACAAGATTGCACCAGGAGTGCCGCCGGCGCGTGTTGTAGCGCATGCACCACCGGAAGACCTCTTGGCGACAGGTAATTGGGTTGTCAAAGACTTTCCGATCACGCAGCACTTCCCGCTTTAAAGTGGCGTTAAACGATTCTGCCAAGGCATTATCAGCACTCGTTCCTACCGCTCCCATGGACTGGCGTACACCTAACGACGAGCAGTAATTTCTAAAAGCTTGTGAGGTGTACACACTGCCGTGATCGGAATGGAAAATAGCCCCGTCCAGACTGCCACGCACATCATGTGCGTGGGCTAGAGCATCGATGACTAGTGAGACTCGCATGTGGTCTGCGAGTGCATAACCTGCAAGTTTACGCGAATAAGTATCAATGACTGTGGCCAAATACATGTTTTTCCCTCCCTTACACGGCAGGTAAGTAATGTCACCGACATACACACGGTTCGGCTCGTCAGCTGTGAATATACGGCCTAGTAAATCCGGCATGACTCGGTGGTCAGGCTTACGCCTGGTAGTGATGCATCGACGCCGTTTGCTAAAGCCTTGAAGTCCCATGGCTTTCATGATGCGTGCAACTTTCTTGTGATTGACCGGGGTATACGCCGTGTCCTCCTTGAGGCTTGCGGCGATGCGTTTAGCACCATAAAGCCCGTGCTCATCATCAAAGACGGTTGTGATCCTTGCACCAATAAGACCGTCAGAATATATCTTTAACCTGCGTTTTTTGCGGGTGCTCACCCACTTGTAAAACGAGGAGCGATTGAGCTTTAACACGTGGCACATCCGCTTGACCGAGTATTCGGTTCGGTGGTCATCGACAAACTGGAAGCGGATCACCAGTGAGTCTCTTCGGCAAAATATTTCGCAGCCTTACGCAGGATGTCACGTTCTTCGCGCAGTTTTGCGTTTTCTTTCTCTAGCTGGCGGATTCGCGCAGAATCATTCAGCTCTTGGGCTTTATCATGTACCGCTTTAATGCGGGCACGTTTGCCGGTGCCGTACTTTTTGACCCAAGAGTGTAGCGAGGCACGGTTGATTCCGAGCTCGGCTGATGCTGAGTTCAGCGAGAGGTCCTCGTTGTTCTCATAGAGGGCTACGGCATCGCGTTTGAACTGTTCGGAGTACCTGGACATGGTGGTAGATTACCAATCTTGCCAGCTCGACTGGGTTGGATATCAGGTGTCCACCAAATGGGGGTCAGGTCCCTTTCGTGGTGAAAATCAGCGTCAGAGATTCCTCGACCAGTTAGACAGGAAAATTCATAACATCTGGGAAGATTCTGACGAAGTCTACGGTGCCCCACGGATTACTGCAGAACTCGCCGAGGGTGGGGTCTATGTGAATCGCAAAACCCTGGCCAAACGCATGCGGATGATGGGTATTGAAGGCATCTCACCCAGGGCGTTTGTTCCCGTAACGGCGATTCAATCCAAGCGGAAGTCAACGCTTCCAGACCTAGTGAAACGCCTATTTGATCAAGGGCAGCTTAATCGAGTGTGGATGTCGGATATTACCTATCTACGCACGAATGAGGGCTGGCTGTACCTATGCGTTATCCGCGATGGACACTCCCGCCGAGTCCTAGGCTGGTCCATGGATAGTGTGCAGGATTCTTACCTAGTTGAACGTGCACTGCGCATGGCTTACACCCTGCGTGGTGAAGTACCCGACGGCGTGGTCTTCCACGCCGATCGTGGTACCCAGTTCACCAGCGAACAGCTGTGGCAGGTCTGTCAAGAACTAGGTATTGCTCAATCGGTCGGCCGTACTGGTGTCTGCTTTGACAATGCGATGGCCGAGTCGTTCTGGTCGACATTGAAGACCGAATTTTACGATCGGAAGGAATGGCGAACCCGCAACGAAGCCCGGAAGGCGGTGGCTCGCTGGATTGAGATTGTCTACAACCGGCGCCGTCGCCACTCGTCCATCGGGATGGTAAGCCCCGTCGATTTCGAAGCCCAGCTCGCTGATCAAAATGGTAATAAGAAGGCCGCTGCTTAACCCCTAAGCAGCTTAACTACGTGTCCACGATTTGCGGGCAACCCCACTCCAGTTTGTTGTGGGGAGCTTTATCGCCTTTAGCCTCTTAGCTACTCCTTCACTGCTCATAACCCCAGTTGCGGTAGTTAAGATTCTTGGGCTTTCTTTATCTCCTTCTTTCACTATCATTCCTTCCCTAGTTTTTGCTGGTTGTACTTTCCTTTCTGCCGGAATGATAATTGGAGCATTATGTTCCAGCCTTGAGCAGGCATCTTCCATCTCATTGTTATTGGCCATTACGCTGCTAAGTCTCGGCCCGGTTGCCGTTCCTGAAGACTTGTTGCCTTCGTGGCTTCAGATAGTGGGAGAAGCCAACCCGGCTGTCCACATAAGTGAAGCCATTAGATACGGCTTCTTTGGCGGCGATGGAATCCCCTGGGGATCTATAGCATATTTAGTGGGTGTCACTGTCGTCTTGCTTCTTGGTGCTGTGGTTTTCCTACCCTGGCGGCATAAACGGGTATAAACGTTGTTTTCCCACGTGAACTGTCCCAGGTTTTGTTCCGTTTGAGTAGATGGGAAAATCTGGAATATACCAAGAAAATTTGACTAGGATGCCAAGGACCGTGTGGTCCGAGAGTGTCGGAGATTTTGTGTGTGGGGCTCTGATTTGAAAGGAGCTTCACCGATAATGACTACGGTATCCCCGAAGAAGAATTATGACCCGTCTAGGGTCAACGAGATCAGCGAGAAGCTGATGGAAAACCTTTAAGCTTGCCAGTCTCATCGGTGAGTTGTCGACCTCGACTGACGATGACAGCGAGCTTGTGCGCGGCCATGTTGCAGGCCTCGGTTAACGCCGAGCTGCAGGCTGAAATGGATGCCCATTTGGGCTACGAGCATTCCGACCGTACGGCGAAAGCCCAGGTTGACCGTGGCCAAGGCAATAACTTCCGAAATGGGGCCTATACCTAAACCGTTGACTCTGGCTACGGCCGGCTTGAGGCAGTTATGTCCAGAGACCGAGTGGGTAGGTTTGTTGCGCGGATGGTGCCGAAGGCGCACGCCGGTTAACCGAACTCGATGACATGATCATCTCGTTGTACGCCGGCGGTATGACGGTGCGTGGCATCCAGCATCATCGTGTGTCCACCATCGGGCTGGATATCAGGTGTCTACCAAAAGGGGTCAGGTCCCTTTTGCTACTTAACCCGAAGACACATCCGCGTGTAAACCCGAGTAATCCTTATAAAACAACTACGCTAAATCGCTGACTACTGTTTAAATAGTTTGGAGAATCGAAGCAATCGTGACTGCCAACAACACCTCGGCTTTTGAGCCCCTGCAGCGAATTTTGCTGCCCAAGCGCGGCGAACCCTTTGACGTCCGCATGCTCTACCTCATTGAGGCGAAACAAAACCGCGAGCGCCTCAGCTGGACCGACCGCACCTCGGTGACCATTCCGGCCGGCGAGGCAGCCTCTTTTGAGACCTACTTCAACGCCTTTCCGGCCTCCTACTGGCGCCGGTGGTCCCAGCTCGACTCGGTCATTCTGCGCCTTGAAATTGAGGGCCAGGCCAATATCTCGTTGTACCGTTCCAAGCACGATGGCCAACGCATCTCCGTGGCCAACCACCTCGTGGGCACGGGCCACCACGAGTTTGAGCTGCCGCTGAAGAACTTCGAGGACGGCGGCTGGCTGTGGTTCGATATCACCGCGGAAAAGGAAACCACGTTGTCGGATGCAGCTTGGTGCTCACCGCAGGCCCCGCTGGCGCAGACGCTTCCCGATGGCACCGAGATTGCCCCTTCCGAAAAGCGCGTCGCCGTTGGCATTCCCACCTTTAACCGCCCCACGGATGCCGTCGCTGCTCTGCAGGCGCTGGCAGAAGATCCCGTGGTGGATGAGATCATCGACTTCGTCCTCATGCCAGACCAAGGCAACCAGCACCCGGCCGATGAGCCCGGTTACGACGAAGCGGTAGCGCACTTTGGCGATCGCTTCCGCGAATTCCGCCAGGGCAACCTCGGCGGTTCCGGTGGCTATTCCCGCATCATGTACGAGGCGCTGGAGAATACGGATTCGCCCTTCATCTTGTACATGGACGATGACATCGCCATCGAGCCGGACTCCGTGCTGCGCGCGGTGCAGGCAGCACGCTATGCGGAAAAGCCGATCATCGTCGGCGGGCAGATGCTCAACCTGCAGGAGCGCTCCCAGCTGCGCACTACCGGTGAGCAGGTCAACCGCTCCGATTTCATGTGGGGCGCCGCCCCGCATGCCGTGTACGACCACGACTTTGCCAAGTACCCGCTGCGCGCCATTGGCACGCCAGAAACCCGCCTGGATCCAAAGAAGTACGATTCCCGCGACCTGCACCGCCGCGTGGACGTGGAATATAACGGCTGGTGGATGTGCCTCTTCCCGCGCGTGGTGGCAGAGACCAACGGCCAGCCACTGCCGCTGTTTATCAAGTGGGACGATACCGAGTACTCGCTGCGCGCCGCCCGCAATGGCTTCCCCACGGTGACCTGGCCGGGCGCGGCCATCTGGCACATGGCCTGGGCGGATAAGGACGATGCCATTGACTGGCAGGCCTATTTCCACCTGCGCAACCGCTTGATCGTGGCTTCGCTGTACCACGATGGCGCGGTATCCGGCATTACTAAGTCCATCTTTAAGTCCACGCTCAAGCACACCATGTGCATGGAATACTCCACCATGGCCATCCAAATCGAGGCCATGAAGGACTTCCTGGCGGGGCCGGATCACCTCTTCGATATCCTGGATACCTCGCTGCCGCGCATTGCGGAGATCCGCAAGAACTACTCAGATGCGGTCATCATCGAATCCGCAGACCAACTGCCGGCGCCGACCGGCGCGCCGGGCGTTCCCACCCGCAATGTGGGCGGGCGCTTGGCCAAGGTCAAGAAGCTGCCGTGGGCAGCCAAGGGTCTTAAGCACCTGCTGAGCAAGGAAGATCCGGCGCACCACGCGGCACCGCAGCTGAACCTCACCCCAGAAGAGGCGCGCTGGTTCACCCTGTCCCGCCTGGATTCCGCCACCGTATCCACGGCGGGCGGCACGGGCGTGGCCTTCCGCAAGCGCGACCGCGATTTGGCCAAGGAGCTCATCACCGAAACCCGCAACCTGTTGAAGGAAATTGAAGAAAACTTCGATGACCTGCGGGCGCACTACCGCGCCGCGTTGCCGGAATTGACCGCGCGGTCCTCCTGGAAGAAGGTTTTTGATGCCCAATAAGCTTTCTATCGCAGAATCCCGCGTCCTAGAGTCCATCCAGAACGCCGCCTTTGACCTGCCGGGAGTACTACCTACCGCCCGCGGTTTAAGCCGCTTGGGCGAGCACGCCCTGGGCTGGATGGGCAGCGCGGCCCTAGGGGCAGGCGTGGACAAGCAGCGCCGTGAAGAGTGGATTCGGATCGGTGCCGCGGCGTTTACCGCGCATGCGGCAAGCGTGGTGCTCAAGCGCATCGTGCGGCGCAAGCGACCCGATTATTCCTACGTCCGCGTTGGGGTTAAGACCCCCTCGCGCCTATCCTTCCCGTCCTCGCATGCCACCTCCACCACTGCCTTCTTGGTGGGCCTTTCCCGCTTGACGGGTTCCAAGGCACCGCTTGTGGGAGTGCCGGTGATGATGGCATCGCGTATGGTGCTCGGGGTGCACTATCCAACCGATACCGTCGCGGGCGCAGCCATTGGCGCTGCCACCGCGCGGGCAATGACGAAGGGAAAGACGCATGAGTGAGGACGGTAACCAGCACTTTCTCCATTCGGAACCGCATACGTCCGGCGTCGATACCGGCCGTAAGCGCAAGCCGCCGAAGAATTTGGCCGATGGCATGGTCAAGGCCCTGCGCCCGAAGCAATGGGTAAAAAACATCCTCGTACTGGCCGCGCCCGCCGCGGCCGGTGCGGAGTCGCTCTTTCACGGGCGCGTGCTTGTCGATGTCCTCTTGGCCTTCATCGTCTTTTGCCTCGGCGCTTCTTCCATCTACCTGATCAATGACGCCAAGGATTGGCGTGAAGACCAAGAGCACCCGACCAAGCGTTTCCGCCCGATTGCCTCGGGCGTGCTGCCCATCAAGGTGGCCTATGTCATGGCCGTGGTGCTCGTTGGCCTGTCCATTGGGCTGTCCTTCTTGGCCACCGCGGGACTAGAGCTAGCCATCGTCATGGCGGTTTATATCGCCCTGCAGCTGGGCTATTGCTTTGGCTGGAAGCATATTCCGGTCATCGATATTGCGCTGGTGTCCTCCGGATTCATGTTGCGCACCATGGCCGGTGGCGTGGCCGCCGATATTGAGCTTTCGCAGTGGTTCTTGCTGGTCGCTGCCTTTGGTTCGCTCTTTATGGCCTCCGGTAAGCGCTATGCCGAAATCCTGCTGGTGGAAAAGACCGGCGCGAGGATCCGCAAATCCTTGCAGGGCTATACGCCAACCTACCTGCGCTTTGTCTGGACGCTAGCGGCTACCGCCGTGGTGGTCTTCTACTCCCTGTGGGGCTTTGAACTGGCTAATGCCGCAACCTCTGGTGGCGTGTGGTACCAGATTTCCATGGTGCCATTTACCATCGCCATCCTGCGCTATGCCGCCGACGTCGACCGCGGCCAGGGCGGGGCACCGGAAGAAATCGCGTTGGGGGATCGCACCTTGCAGTTCCTCGCCATCGCTTGGCTGGCCTGCATCGCCATGGCCGTCTACATCATGCCATTGGTCTAAGCAGCGGTTGCATAGTTGCGTTCAACTAGAAGATCTTGAGAGGGCTGATATACTCACCCCACGTGGTTAACACCGGTAACAAGAACATTGCGCTGTGGAGCGCACCCGCCTGGGTTCTTGTTATCGGTATTTTTTCTTTGTGGGGTGGCTTTGCCCGTCGCTGGATGTCTGATGACGGCCTCATCGTCCTGCGTACCGTCCGCAACCTAGAAGCCGGCAACGGTCCTGTGTTTAATGTGGGCGAGCGCGTCGAGGCCAATACCTCCACGCTGTGGCAATACCTCATCTTAGTGGCGCGGTGGGTAAGCGGTGCTGAACTCGAAACGATCGCCATCTACCTCGGGCTTCTCCTAGCGGTCGCGGCGATGGTGGTGGGTACGTGGGCATCGGCAAGCATGCACAAGGGACTTATTCTTCCCGCTGGAGCCGGCGGATTCTAAGGATCGTGGAAACACCTGACCTTGATTGGTGGTGTTTGTGGTGTCGAGTCGTTGGGATCCTTCGCCGGATGTGGTGGAGCAGCTGTGTTGCTTGGTTTCAGGCGGTCGTAGTGTTCGTAGTGCGGCGTTGGAACTGGGGCTTAGCTTGAGTGTTGCGTATCGGCTGGCTCGTGAGTATCAACTTCCTGTGCGCGTTCAGAAGTCGACTTCTGCTTCGGTTACAGAAAGCATTGAAGCGCTATGGAAGCAGGGTGTGAAGCCGTCAGATATTTCAACGCGGCTTAATGTAGGAACCAGCGTTGTGTACCGCATTGGTATTGAGCTTGGCTTGTGGCAGCGCAATCCGCATGGCCGTCGGGCTAGTGCCACGTCGCGTCGGTGCGAGTATTTGATGCTGCGTTCTGGTGCGATGGGCCGAAAAGACGCAGCAAAAGCCGTCGGTATTAATCCGCGCGAGGCTTTGGACATCGATAAAGGAGTAACCAAGCTCAATGGTGTCGGGCGTGTGCCGTTTGTTCCCGATGGGCCAGACACTGAGCTTTATAAAAGACTTATGCAGGTTTTGCCTTATGTTGACGGCCGTCAAGCAGTGCCCGTCGAAGTTATCCCACAGCACGCGATAGACAAACGCATTAGTCCTCGATATTTATCCGTCGAGGAACGTGAACTTATCGCCGACTTGAATCGTCAAGGCCTAGGCGTGCGTGCTATTGCCCGAGAGTGTCTAATGGTTTGTGTGTGGGAACCCAACCCGCATAAGGAGATGAACCAGAATGACTACTATGGCGAGAC
>NZ_JBEHFO010000031.1:0-6772 GCF_040225595.1 Corynebacterium sp. KPL2734
ATGACCAGTCTGGCGGCCTCCTGCCGGTACTCCGGGGTGTACTTCTTCCTTGACGAACTCACAATGAACATCCTCTCTTACGGACACAAGATCCGTACTAATAGGGTGTCCACTAAACGAGGGTAACCTCATTGCTGATGGTGGGCCCCGGAAAGTAGTGGGCGGCCACCGCCAGTTAACCTTTCGACTCAACTACCACATCTCACCGAAAGGCCTATGACGATGACCGCTGCACCGCATTCTATCGACCCGACAACCTATCTGGATGATCTGCTCGCCCACCCATCTCCGGATTTGATGCGCCAGATGCTGCAAGGGTTTATCAACCAGATCCTCTCCGTCCAGGCTGACACCGTCTGCGGCGCCGAATACAGCGGTTGTCTCCACCGAGCGGGTCAACCACCGCAACAGGTATCGCCACCGCGACCTTGATACCCGTGTCGGCACGATCGACGTGGCGGTGGACGAAACTGCGCCACGGTGCGTTCTTCCCAGACTGGCTGTTAGAGCGCCGTACGCGTACAGAACGGGCCTTATCGACTGTGATCGCCACGTGCTACCTCAAAGGGGTTTCCACCCGCAGGATGAATGATCTGGTGGCAACACTTGGGATTTCCAGCATGTCGAAATCGCAAGTCTCACGCATGTCAGAAGAGCTTGACGACATGGTCGCAGACTTTTAAAAACCGCCCACTAGACCCCGGCGGGTACGCCTTTGTGTCGTGCGACGCGCTCACGATCAAAGTCCGTGAAGGCGGCCGGGTGGTCAAATGTTCAGTGCTGCTTGCCACCGGAGTCAACGCCGACGGGTACCGCGAAATGCTCGGCATGCACGTCGCTACCGCGGAATCCAACGCGTCGTGGAAAGGCTTCTTCCAGGACTTAAAAGCCCGCGGACTTACCGGGGTATTCCTTATCACCAGTGATGCCCACGAAGGCATCCAGCACGCCATTTCCGAAGTGCTGCCCAATGCGTCGTGGCAGCGGTGCCGCACCCATTTCGCGAAGAACCTCTTAAGAAAAGGTCACGAAAACACAATGGCCGATGGTCTCTGCGATGTTCCAGACGATCTTCCAGCAACCTGACGCCACATCCACCTGGGCACAAGCCCGCGAAGTCGTCGACCTGCTGGAGCCGAAATTCCCTCACGTCGCGGCGTATGTGGAGGAATCACTCGATGAAGTACTGGCGTTTACCGCAGCTCCGAAACCAGTCTGGACGAAGGTGTGGTCAAACAACCCCACAGAACGGTTAAACCGAGAGATCCGCCGGCGCACCGACGTCGTCGGCATCTTCCCAAACCGTGAATCCATCATCCGGCTTGTCGGTGCGGTCCTAGCCGAGCAACACGACGATTGGATCCAACAAAAACGCTACATGTCACTGACCGCACTCGAACACACCAAACACCTCATGCACCACCCAGAAGAACATCGTGACGACCACCACCAGCTAACCGCCTAACCAAACCCCGAACTTCATATCGAGCCGAAAGCACAAACGGCTACACCACTACACGGGACTTGACCCCGCAGAACTCGCCGAGCGCTACCAGATCAGTGTGAATCGCAAGACTGTGGCTAAGCGGATGCGTCTGATGGGCATTGAAGGGATGTCACCGCGTGCTTTTGTGCCGGTGACAACGACTCAATCTAAGCGTAAATCTGCTTTTGATGACCTGGTCAAGCGCATGTGTGATACCGGTGAGCTCAACCGGGTGTGGATGTCAGATATTACTTATCTGCGCACTGGTGAAGGCTGGTTGTATTTATGCGCGGTCCGCGATGGTCATTCCCGCAGGGTGCTGGGCTGGGCTATGGATAGCGTGCAAGATACATACCTGGTTGAACGAGCACTGCGGATGGCGCACGCACTTCCGCGGTGACGTTGCTGACGGGCTGGTGTTTCACGCTGACCGCAGAACGCAATTTACCAGTGAGCAGCTCTGGGAGGTGTGCCGCAACCTAGGTGTTGCTCAGTCGGTAGGGCGCACCGGGGTGTGTTTCGATAATGCGATGGCTGAGTCGTTCTGGTCGACGCTTAAGACCGAGTTCTACGACCGGAAGCGCTGGCCAACCCGCGATACTGCGCGTCAGGCTGTGGCTTACTGGATTGAAGTCGTCTACAACCGTCGACGCCGGCACTGAAGCCCTCGGGATGGTAAGCCCTGTCGACTTCGAGAATCACACCAGCCTAACCACCAGCAGAAAAGAAATCGCTGCCTAACCACGAGGTAGCTTGACTACGTGTCCACGATTTGCGGGCAACCCCAGCAATGAGATCAGCGAGAAGCTGATGTAAAGTCCTGCTCTCGCGAGTTTGATCGGCGAGCTGTCGACTTCCATCGATGCTCTGCAGGCGGGAAGTCATGCGCATTTGGGCTACGGCCATGCCGGCCGGAAGACGAAAGCCTAAAGGTGAACTATCTCACGGCGGCAATCACCGTAATGGGGTTTATACCAAGACCATCAACTCTGGCTACGGATCGTTGGAAATGACCGGGCCTAGGGAACAGGGCGGTACGTTTACTTCCCAGATGGGCATCCATTTCAGTGTTTAGCAAGCAGCTTCTTTTCAATCGCGTCAATCTTGGTCTTATCGGTCGACTCTCGTCAAGCTACAGTAGCGATTCTGTTTCATCTCCTTATGTGGATTAGGTACTCATGCACAACCCATCAGACCTTCTTTGACAAGGTTCTCGGTATAAAAGATGCTGACAAGTTGCGTTCTGACTAATGAATTAGTTTGTCGATTCTTTAGTGCCGTTGCCACAGTATTCTTCCGTCTCCAAAGGGAGGAAATAGGAAAATGAGATGGGCTAAACAGCATATGCCAATACCAAAAGAGTCCATTGCAAAAGCTGGAAATGCTAAAAATGCTGCACTAAAAGGACCCATACATGCGATGATTTTTGCATCCCGAGCAAGCTTTGGCTGTTTAGTAACTACTGATATGCGGAAGAGTGTGGATTCTATCTTTGGGGGGTCCTCAGGGAGAAATATTGAAGATGCAACGATATGACCCATTTCGTGAGTCCAGAAAGGAAGGAATGCGTAAAAAAAGGATGCTTTTAGAGAAAAGGTGAGTACAGGAAGAAGGGATGTGTCTCTAAAAGCGATGGCAAATGTAGATGCCAGTAGGGCTATCCCCGCCAGGACAATTATCAAGGGGGACATCTGTCGGCATATGGCAACTGTTAATTCTCCAGCCAACGATATTAACGCGTTGGCGTTTATATTTTTTCTATTCACGGGTGGAAGATTTTAAATTTTCCTTGTATCGCGTTAGTGCGCGAAAAATCAAGATGGTTATAAATGAGAAGATAAAAAGAGCCATGAAAATGATAAACAAATTCAACTGGCTATTGATTCCAAAGGTCGCGTCTAGATTGTTTCTTTCGTTTACCGAAGAAGAGAAGAAGACTGAATCGAACAAGCCGGTTGCTTTGAATTCTTCGGCGTCATTTGAGAACGCTAAATAGAGAATCATTAAGACTGCCGCGCTGCCGGTCAAGCAAAATGCGATGATAAGACTGGCAAGCGCAGTGGAAAAGAATTTCATTATTATTCCTTAATGGTCTGGAAGTGAATTTTTCTTTATTTCGATTATTCCGGCTGACGCTACGCTTAGAAGGAAAAATAGCGTGGCGATTGCCCACCCCCAGGGGGGAAGGGAAAACACGGAAAGCCCTAAGACAAAGAATATTACAGATATAGCAGCGATGGCTATACCAGTTATAATTGCAAGAGGATTGTCTTTTTCGGAGGGAAGAATAATCCCTAAAGTTGTAGTTAGTGGAATAGTCCCAATACAGCCAATTACGCTAATTAGTCCCGTAGTGCTGTCCCCCCCAATGGCCCAAAATCCTATAAAGAAAACGAGTACAAACGGAATAGATATGCTTAACAAAGATAAGCAAAGGAAGAGGTAGACCTCAACGGGGCGTACCTTAAGAGATGGAAATTTGCGTAGCGGACTTGTTGATGAGTAGGCATAGATTCCTAGGAACGAAATTATTTCTCCGACTAGAATGGGGGGGATAGACTGAGAAATAATGAGAAGAATATAACCTCCCAGCGCGAATATTAGAGTAATCCAAGTTTCTTGCGCTCTTAAAAAACTAAGGAGGTAAGACTTAAAGAGGGTTTGGCGAATAGTAGACGGATTACTTAAGTCTCCTTTAGAGGGCGTTCTAGTAAGGATGTACTCTTTTTGTCTGGTGAAGAGCGCTCCGCTTGTTAGGGTTGCTGCTGTTAATAGAAAAATACATGAGATAACAGCCGTCAGGGAGCAAATGAAAAAGCCATACTTTTCCGAAATCCAGGTGTAGGTATCACTCCACAGGAATGCTCTGTCCCCAGATTGGAATGCTGAGGTAATTCTAGCGACTTTCGTCGTCATTCCAATCTGAGATAATCCAGCGAGTATTAGCAATACGGAAATTGCTAATATGTCTTTTATTCTTTCCAGCCGGATTACAGAAAAACCCCAAGTCAGTATGTTGTAGATGAAGGCAAGTCCAACCACTAGTGTGGCTGCGGGAAAAACGATAGAAGTAGCCACTTGGCTAGATACTTCTATCCCAAAAACAAATGGCAGGGGTGCGATAGAAGAAAAGAATATGATTATCAGAATTCCCGCGATAAATACTAATTCATTTATGAAAAGGGCAACCGAACGCTGGTGGTCTGTAACGGGAAGGCTCTCAGTTAGAGAGAGCATATTTGATGATTTGAGAAAAAGTAGTCTTACCACAATAAAGCCAATAAAGACCCATTGGGGGAGTGTCAGATTGGCTAGGTCTAAGACTAATGTGTCTATATGCTTAGCTTTATCCGACCCTCTGTAAAAGAGGTAGCCGATGGTGGCCAGCACTATTAAGAGGGTGGTCCCGAGGAACGCCAACAGTATTCGCGTCCCTCGGTATCGCAGAATGCCGAGGGAGAGCATTCTTCTAATCAGGAAAGTTCTGAAAAACCTGCTTATAGATAGTGTTTCCTGAACGACTGTCACCTGTTTCCCTCCTCTACGAGGTTTTCGAGAAGAGAAGTAAGGCTGCCGTATTGGTTTGACATATCAGTGTAGGTAACGTCGCGTAGCAGCCGTCCATCTTTTAAACCTAGGTATCGGTCAGCAAGGTCTTCAGTGAGAAAATTGTCATGGGTGCATAGAATGACTGTTTTATCACGCGATAAATTAGACAGGTCTTCTTTCGCTAAGCGAAGGGACTGAAAATCAACACCATTGAGTGTTTCATCTAGGATAGTTAAATCCCTGCTCATTAAAAGAGCGCAGATGAATTGGAGCTTCTTTTTCATTCCGTGGGAGTAGTCTTCAATAAGAGAGCTAATTTGCCCGGATAGTTGATATCTCTGAAGTAAGTCGTCTAGTTTTTGAGAGTCAACTGGCTGATGGTATAGCGAAGAATAAAATTTTATTAATTCTAGTCCGGTTAGGAAATCAGGGAGGTTTTCATTGCCGGTTAGGAGCAGGGTATTCTGCTTTGCCTCCCGCGAGGCAGGGGGCAATCCGGATAGGCTGATTGTCCCGGTACTGGGGGTGAGGATTCCGGCAAGCATTTTTAGCAAAGTGCTCTTCCCGGATCCATTTGAACCAACAAGACTTACTACTCCACTGGGGGCAACCTCGAAGCTTATGTCATTGATAGCTGGAGAAGAGCTGCCAGCGTAGTAGTAGGTGATTGATGATGTAGTGAGCATTAGTCGTTATAGTGGATTAGCGCTCGCATTCCATGTTGACTGAGAATCCCCACTTTACCCATTTCCAGTGTCCGGTGAATTTGCCGTGACCTTTCGTTACGCACCACACGGCCATACCTGCTAGGAGGACGGTGCCTAGGGCGAGGAGTACTGCAACGAGTACCACGTACCAAGCGTCGTAGCGGAGCAATGCTCGGTCAAAGCGGTCCTTTGCGCTAAGCAGATATGGAAAATAGTATGCGCCCAGAGGCGAAGAGGCGAGAGCTGGCATTTCAGTAGTAGGTGCAGAGCGGGCAATGACAGTGGTCATTTGGTTTCCTTTTGGGTAGAACTGACTGGAGAGGCACTTTGACATAGAAGTAAGCTTGTGTGCCCGAAAGGCATTGTATTACACAGTTATAATGTTTTCTACAGATGAAGTGAAAACGGATATCTTTACCTAGAGAGTTATTTTTCTGGATTTAGGGTTGACAGATGAGCTAAGTGCGTACGGTTCTATCCCTCTATGAGATGCCGCCTTTTCTGTAAAAGAATGGCGTGTCATAAGTTGTCCGCATCAGCGGTTAAACCCTTTGTGGTTTAGCGTTGCTGTGGAAGTTACGCCCGCGACTTCCTTGCCCGTGTGATTGCCACGTCCTGGTGCTCGTTTGCGCGTGCACGCCCTAACGTTTTGAGGGCGCTCTGTTGCTCATACTGATATGCGAATGCGCTGACGCATTGCCTGACACAAGCGCCCTGCTATCTGCTCACAGGTGTTCTCACCCCTGACCACGACCTATGCTCGCTGGCGCGCCCAGTTTCATGGCACACTTGCAGTGTGAGAGACGGCCTGCGGTGTATCAGCACTCGTGCTTATTAAAAGAATGGGCGTGAAGTGCCCCGAGTTTTGTTCCTAGGCATGTGCCTTGATTTCTATTATTCCCTGTTGCGGGTTCTTCTTCCAAAATTCGGTTTCCACCTCGGCTGGACTTCGGTATCCCAGGCTTTGGTGGAGCCTTACCTCGTTCCACCATGACACCCACTCGAATGTCGCGATTTCTACCTCGACAAC
>NZ_JBEHFO010000032.1:0-6734 GCF_040225595.1 Corynebacterium sp. KPL2734
CATGGTGGTAGATTACCTTTCTTCCCAGCTCGACTGGGCTGGATATCAGGTGTCCACCAAATGGGGGTCAGGTCCGTTCATCTCCTTATGCGGGTTGGGTTCCCACACACAAACCATCAGACACTCTCTGTGGGTCAGGTTCCTATTAGCAGTTTGGAGTATGTCACTGCCTTCGGCGGCATCACCCCCCGGATCATTGTCAGACAGGGACGAAAATAAGCCATACCGAAGCCAGCGACTAGTTCCACTGCTCCTGAAAAGAAAAGCAAAAGGAACGCAGACAAACATAACCTGCCCCCGGCATGGGGGCAGAGTTACGAATCCTGGGTAACCTCAAGCGGAACTGCTAAAAACGTAATGGGAGGCCTATACGTAACTGAAGACACCCTCCAAATGAATTCACAGCTTTGAAAACTCTTTGGCTGACGATTTATAACATCGAAGACAGGTGCGCCACTCAGTAGAGGGGGAAGGTAATTTGCAATCGAATGGGGCCGCTATATAGGAGGGGACAAAGGTCGCAGGGCGAAAAGCTACTAATCAACTAGCTCTAGACTGCTCGGACCGTTTGCGAATTACATACAAACCATGCTGCGCACACAAACATGGAGAACTATCCTAGCCTCCGACACATCCACTTTCTAGCGCCAGAGTGAGCACTGAATCCTGAAAACAGAACACGTAACAGCAAACATTGAAAATAACTCAAAAACCAAGGATAAGATCTGTGACTTTTTAATATCACGGAAGATCCTTTACAAATTACAGATTGTAGGGTATTCTAAGCCTGCATTCACCAAAATTCAAACCTTAAGGAGTCCCAGATGAAGCGTAAGGTCAGTCTCGGAATCGCAGCAGCTGCGTTAGCTATGACTGCCGTTACTCCCGCTGCATTTGCGCAGGAAACTGCCACTTTCGACAACGGAATTGTTAATTCCGAATTTTCTTTGGACAAAAAAGAATCCACTAAAAAAGACCCCAAGGAGCAGGCCGAGCTTACCGGCAAGCACTTGGATAACGCAAAGAAAGGCGTAGAGACGGCGAAGGGCATCGTCGACACCCTCAATGGACTGGGTGGTCTGTTCGGGCTTAATGGCGGTAAGTAATACCCCTCCAGCCCCCAGGCATTCGCACGATTGCACTGTGAACCCGAACCGTAATGATGGATGTGTTAATCCGCGATTGCCGGGTCTTGAAGGTCTAATCCTTATTTCGCACTAGGGTTAGACCTTTAGCCTTTTCCGTATCCTTCGTTGTTGTAACAGGCGACAAACTCATAGAGTTCGTAAGTGTACCTTTTTGACGATGGTAAAGGGGCCCCGTAGCGATTCTCCGCCTTGAATTTGGCGAAAAATTCCCCTACTTCGGCGTTGGTGTGACTGTTGGATTTCGAGAAATGCAACATCGATCTTTTGGGGTCTTTGACGAAATGTAGCCAATAGACCATAAATATCAAAACAGGGATGGCGTGCCCGCAAATCGTGGACACGTAGTAGAGCTACCTCGTGGTTAGGTAGCTATTTCTTTTCTGCTGGTGGTTAGGCTGGTGTGGTTCTCGAAATCGACAGGGCTTACCATCCCGAGGGCGGAGTGCCGGCGCCGACGGTTGTAGACCACCTCAATCCAGTAAGCCACAGCCTGACGCGCAGCAGCGCGGGTTGCCCAGCGCTTCCGGTCGTAGAACTCGGTTTTCAGCGTCGACCAGAACGACTCAGCCATCGCGTTATCGAAACACACCCCGGTACGCCCCACAGACTGGGCAACCCCTAGGTTGCGGCACACCTCCCAGAGCTGCTCGCTGGTAAATTGCGTTCCCCGGTCGGCGTGAAACACGAGACCGTCAGCAACGTCACCGCGCAGCGTATGCGCCATCCGAAGTGCTCGTTCGACCAGGGAAGTATCTTGCACGCTATCCATAGCCCAGCCCAGCACCCTGCGGGAATGACCATCGCGAACCACACATAAGTACAACCAGCCTTCACCGGTGCGCAGGTAGATAAATATCTGACATCCACACCCGGTTGAGCTCACCAGTATCAAACATGCGCTTGACCAGGTCAGGAAGCATGCTTTTACGCTTGGCTTGGATCGTTGTCACTGGAACGAAAGCACGCGGTGAAATCCCTTCAATGCCCATCATGCGCATCCGCTTGGCTACAGTCTTGCGATTCACACTAATCTGGTAGCGCTCACCTAGTTCTGCGGTAATCCGCGGGGCACCATAGACCTCGTCGGAGTCTTTTTCAGATCTGATGAATCTTGCGATCAACATCATCATAAAAAGATGTCCGATCATCTTTACCGGATAAGCGTTTCTGCTGCATATGGGCCCATTTGTAATATCCAGACCGAGACACTTTTAACGGTCGTGCCATGCGCTTGATGCTGTAGCTAGCCTTCTTCTGCTGCATCAATTCGAACTTTTCTGCTCGCGTTGCTTCGCGGCGAAGAAGGCTGTCGCTTGTGACAAAAACTCGTTATCCATCTTGGCTTCTGCCAGCTCACGACGCAGACGAGTATTCTCCGCACGAAGATCCGCCTCGCTTAGCCCATCGGAGGATCCTTAGGCGTTGACGCTCATTTTTTACCCATCGGCCTAAAAGACCTGGTGCGACACCAATTTCTTTGGCTACATGAGCAATTGGGCGCTGCGATTCGATTACCAGGTTTGCGGCTTCACGTCGATACTCAGGTGTGTATTTCTGGCGTTGTTGACTCACAATGAACATCCTCTCTTACGGACACAAAATCCGCACTAATCGGGTGTCCACCAAACGAGGGTAACCTCATTTTAGGAACTGGTTCTGGGGTGTTTCCTGCACGGCGGGTCTGCTTGACTCCCTTGCCGGGGCTGTGTGCCATTAAGCTTTCGATTTCTCGGTGGGCTACAGTCTGACTCGCGGGGTACATTAACATGTTTCCGCCTCGATACAGTCTTCCACGAGACGGACCACACGATCCTTCGCATCTTGGCATATTCCAGATTTTCCCATCTACTCAAACCGAGCAAATCTGGACACTTCAGCCAGGAAGTCTTCCGGTGGAGCATGCGCTATAACACGTGCCGGCGGCACTCCTGGTGCAATCCTGTGGCTCCTAGTGTCCTTGAAGCCGAGACTTCAGCTACACTGACGAAGGCAGCACAGCTAACCCTCAGTGTGTCCACTTTCCGAGGGCAGGCACGAGGATCAAGGCAAACGTCTAAGAACAATAGTCAAATTACCTCACACTTCGTTTTCTTTATTTAGTGGCTATAGCTGGGAAAAGTTGCCGCGCTGAAAGTCTACATTCGGGTTACACTAAGTGCATGGCTGATATTAAAGACGACGACCTTCCTGAGATTGATCTTGCAAAAACCGACGGCTTCGTCGTTGATGGAACGGATGAGGATGATCCGTCGCTGATCATGCCGGATGGCTCTCCGGTGCAGACGTGGCGCGAGAATTACCCTTATGAAGAGCGTATGACCCGCAATGAATACGAGTCCATTAAGCGCGCACTGCAAATTGAGCTATTGAAGTGGCAGAACTGGACCAAGGAAACTGGCCAGCGCCACATCATTTTATTTGAGGGCCGCGATGCTGCCGGTAAGGGCGGAACCATTAAGCGCTTTAATGAGCACTTGAACCCGCGTGGTGCGCGCACTGTCGCGTTGGAAAAGCCATCCCCACGTGAGTCCACCTCTTGGTATTTCCAGCGTTATATCGAGCATTTCCCGGCTGCAGGCGAAATCGTCTTCTTTGACCGTTCGTGGTACAACCGCTCTGGCGTTGAGCGGGTGATGGGCTTTTGTACCGAGTCCCAGCACGCGGAGTTCCTGCGCGAGGTTCCCATGCTAGAAAATATGATCCTAGGATCGGGTATTTCGCTGACCAAGCTGTGGTTCTCTGTTACCCGGAAGGAACAGCGCACTCGCTTTGCTATCCGCCAGATCGACCCGGTGCGCCAGTGGAAGCTTTCACCGATGGACCTGGCTTCTCTGGATAAGTGGGATGATTACACCCGCGCGAAGGAAGAGCAGTTCCGTTATACGGATACTGAGGAATCACCGTGGATTACCATCAAGTCCAATGACAAGAAGCGAGCTCGCGTTAACGCGATGCGGTATGTCTTGTCCAAGTTTGAATACACCAACAAAGATTATGACGTGGTGGGTGAGCCTGACGGGAACATTGTCAAGCGCGGCCGCGACCAGATTGGTGATTAGTAGCGTTAATCTCAAGCGCCGTTGAGCGGGAAGATCGAGGAGATCGGTCTTCCCGCTTTGCTATGTCTAAGGCCTCTGAGGTGGCTCAACCATCTTTATAGCGACAGCGTGAGGGTGGCTGATAGCTCTCACAGCTATTTCCTAAACAGTTGGCAGCCATAAATAAAAAATACTTGAATTACGTTCCTCAGCAAACTATTATCAAGGTGACCTAAAAGTCATCCTATCTATATGCGTGACACAAACCACTGTAAGGAGTACGTACATGATAAGGAAGAAACTGTGCGTTCTGGCTACCGCAACCGCTGTATCCATGGCACCCATCGCAGTATCGGGAACTCTCACCGCTACCGCCTTTGCAGGCGGCGGCCAGCCCGTAGCAGAGGCGGCGGCAGATAAGACCGACGTACTCGGTCGCTCCACCGTTTCTGATAAGCAGATCGCCGATGAAGACGGCTACTTCGATAGCCACGATGGCGAAGGCGTGAAGATTTACTACCGCAAGCAGCTGGTAGAAAACCCACGTGGCAATGTTGTTTTGGCACATGGCGTTTCTGAGCACTCTGGCCGCTATGACTACGTGGCCAAGCGCCTGTTGGACGCTGGCTACAACGTTTACCGCTTGGACCACCGTGGACACGGCAAGTCTGCCTCCGGTAGCACGCCGCTGGGACACATCGATAACTTCCAGTACATCCTCAATGACTTCGACCGCGTCGTCGACATGGCCAAGGGGGAGCACCCCGATGTAAAGACTTTCCTTCTGGGCCACTCCATGGGCGCGCTGACCGTCCAGGCATACGGCATTCGTGAGCCTGGCAAGGTGGACGGCATCATCACCAATGGTGGTGGTGCACCGTTGAACCTGTCCGGTAAGAAGGCAACGGGCGAGACCATCACGCCGGACGAGATCTCTGAGGTGCAAAAGCAGCTCGACCCCACCCTGTTCGAGCGCCTGCCGTTGGCGGATATCACCAGCTTCAACGCTAACTACGTGCAGAACCTGATTCCCCACCGCACCTACATTGGTGCGCAGTCGCCGGAGTTCACCAAGAAGATCATGCTGTCCAACCCGTTCACGGAGGGCATTTCCACCAGCCAGGCTGTGAAGGATGAGTACGCGACGAGCCCGCTCATCGCGCAAAAGACCAGCGCTGGCACCGCGCTGCAGCTGGGTGCTATCGCTACCTACGATGCTGTGAACGCGGACCTGTTCAGCGCGCCGACGCTCATCATGCACGGCACTAAGGATGGCATCGTTCCACCGTACTTCTCCCAGGACTGGTACAACTCCATTACCTCTGATGATGTGGAATACGTCAACTGGGAAGGCCAGAAGCACGAGGTCTTCAACGAGCCAGCCGCTGACCAAGCACTCGACAAGGTGGTGGACTGGCTGGACCGCCACGTGTAGAAGATAGCGTGTCTCGGGTTCAATAGGCTCGGCACACAATGACCTGCTTTCCCTGCCGTTGGGTTGGTACTTAGGCTTTAGCGGCCTGGGGAAGGTGGGTCATTTATGATTTGTTTGAATTATTTAGACCTGCGTAGAGGGTGTCCAACTCGGTGAGAATTGCTGTTGCGGGCAGGTTTTCCGTGAGGTAAGAGGCTAAATCACGGTCCAACATCGCTGCTACATCGTGGCAGGCCTCGTGGCATTCTCTAGGCCGTAATCGAGTATCTGTGCCCGTGACAGGGATGCCGCGAAGGACTACAGACTCGTGATGCGCAACCCTATTTCTAATTTTCTTTATCTCGAGGATTTTGGAATGAACCCACTTACGGGTCAGACCGTGAGTGGAATATTCTGGATCTTTCTTCCGAGCTACTGAATTCGCACCTGGGAAGACAGAAATTAAAGCTTGGCGGGACCAAATTCTGTCGTGATCAGCATTGTTAAAAGGGGCTGGTAAGCCCGTGGAGCCTCCTTTATCGAGGATATTTGTCCAAGTTCTAAACATGGAAGCAGCAATGACCCTTCCTCCCAGCCTTCTGCTTCGTTCGGTATTCTTGGTGAAGTCTTTTGGCAGGCTATTCCATGCTTCTGTGATATTGTCTCGAACCCGTTTATCGAACCCCATCTCGAGCTTGCAATACCAATCATCTCCGTATTCGGTGCTGAGATATCCAGAAACTGAGTTACGTAATGCTACTTCGATGAAGGCTATCTCGTGAAAAAGGGAAGCACTAAGGTGGCGATCGAGTTCGTAAAACTCAAAAGCCTTATCTGTGGATCCACCAGTTTTTGTTAGGTAGGGCTCCAACCTGTTTTCTGATAACCACTCTTTTTTAATCCGTTTACTACTCATGGCTACCAACTTAAGGACTCTTTAAAAATATTTTTGATTGAGGGGCCGCGTCCGATTATACTCGGTATAGTATTCCCCTCCTCGTGGTGGTCAACCGTTCAGCGGCCTGGCTGAGGAGGGGTCTTTTGCTTACAGAACCCCGGGCGGATTCTAAGGATCGTGGAAACACCTGACCTTGATTGGTGGTGTTTGTGGTGTCGAGTCGTTGGGATCCTTCG
>NZ_JBEHFO010000033.1:0-5425 GCF_040225595.1 Corynebacterium sp. KPL2734
GCGCCTGATGTCTTTGAAACCAAGTCTTCGGCTATACTGACCACAGCAGCATAGCTAGCCCCCGATGTGTCCACTTTTCGGGGGTCGGGCCCATGGTCAATTTTGGTGCGGAGTCTACGAGACTTCCAGCAACAATCAACTCCGCGCCGTCCGAGTAGTTTTTGGCCCAGAGCCTAATAATGCCGAGCTTTATGAGTGGCTGCTCGTCAATGGTTCTTCCCTAGTCAAACGGGCCCATCGTTCCGGACCTATACCTGGCACTATTGAAGAGCCACAGCGCGGAAATCCCAAACGCCTGCAGCGGAATGTCAATAAGGAGCAACGCAAGACCTCAGGGGTGTCGTCGAAAGCCCAAGAAGCAACAAAGTTAAATTTCGAATTAGCTAACGCAAACAAGAAGAAAGCTTCGCGGATCGCTCGGCGCGAAGAAGCACAACGGAAATTTCAGATCCGTGCCATGAAAAAGAAGGCCAAACATAAAGGCAAGTAGTCGAAGGCGTCAAAGCGAAGTTGCCATACAGCGAGAGGAAAGCTGTGTAGTCGTGTGTCTAGTTCTGCGCACGTACGATCCCCGCTATATGTCTGCAAGGACAAAGGGGCCCTAGCCTAGTGAGGGACGCGTCAACTCGAAAGATTTATGCCGTTTGAGCTTGGCGTTTTCCTCGTGGCGTATGAATATGAATATACACTTTAGAGGTGGATAGAACTTGGGGATAAGGGGTAATTGGGGGCGATTAATTAGAATATCTTTACTGTGGGCGGTGCATACTATAAGCGAATAAGTTAGGGTAAAACTGTTTCGGACATAGGTAAAGTCAGTTAACACTTAGGGCTTGAGACAGGTACATAAAGTGAGGCCAATTTTGGCGTGCTTAATTTTCGAAAGGGGAAGTTCTGTGAAGAAGAAAATTGTAGCAGGGCTAGTTACTGCCTTGGCGGTTTCTATGTTCGCTGCTCCAGCGAATGCGGAGGGGCACTTTGAAACTAGTGTTAGCGGGGTTTCCGATGGATTCAGGACTCGTGGCTGGGTTGATCGAAATATTGATGGGTACAACACGGAGATTACAGCAGCTACCTGTTTAAATGATCCGCATGGATCTCCTGGAAAAGTTGAGATGACCCTGCGCCGAGAGCTTTCTATGAAGCCGGACCCCGACCTAGGATCGCGTTCGTTCAATAGATGCTATGGGGGATGGGACCGAGGCGGCTGGGGGCGCCAGGCTGCAGGAAACTATCATGCCGATATCCATACATTCGATTGGAACCACTTAACCATCAAGTGGATGAAATTTGTATGGTAGTAACCGCTCGGGTTAATGCACTAAGAGTGCGGCGTTCAAATAAGACAATTCTGGATATACCGCAGCTGGTGATAGATGAACGCCCCACGCTTCTACTGGGGGCTAATGGCGCTGGGAAATCAACGCTTTTTTCTGCTCTTGCATCAGATTCTTCTCCGAAGGAAGGAACAGTACTAAGGAAGGGATCTATATCTCTAGTAGAGCAGACATTCAATCCTATTACCGGTTTCACCTCTAGTGAGTACTGCGCTTATGTTGCTTGGTTGTTTGGGCGAGATAAAAAGACCGCAAAGAAAGAAAGCTTAGATTGGCTAGATTTTGTAGATTTGTCAAGAGTGTCTAATCAACGGTGCGAAAGCCTTAGCGGAGGAGAACGCTCTAGACTAGCGATCGCCACTGCGTTGAACTCTGGGGCGGAAACATTACTGCTTGATGAACCTAGTGCGGCACTTGATCCACTCAACAAAGAGCATGTAACTGAGGTATACCAACGGATTGTGGATAGAGGGCATAACCTAGTTGTTTCAACGCATGATGCTGGCGAACTACAGAGGCCTTTCGAACGTGTTCTTGTCCTTGATAAGGGGAAGCTACATTTCGATGGTTCACGGCAAGATTTTGTACAGCTAGCTACAGAGTCGGGAAATACCCCAGCGCATATTCTCTCACGATCTTTTGTACGGAGAGGAAATTACAGTGATTCCTAATTTTGGTGTTAAACACTGGCTTCGTCGTCCATCATTATGGATTTGTGTTATTGGGCTAATCCTTAGCGCAGTTCCTATTTCGGAATTAGGAAAGACGCCGTACTATGAGTCGAATGCTGCTCAATCTACATTGGTATTCTTTGTAATTGCTCCTGCGGTTTCTGCTGCAATGGCATGGGAGGCATCACGTTTTCGTCCTCTAGTGCAGATGGGGCGAAAATCTGTGGCTCGTATTTATGTGAACCGAATGTTTGTTTGGTCGCTGATTTTTCCTCTTAGCTATGTAGTAGCAAATCTTTCACAAAGTACTGATTCTTCGCTGTTCGGCTCTTTAATCTTTTGGGTTATGCTGGCGTATTCGTCCATCGTCGGTATCTGTTGGACGCTAATCGGAAGTGCACTTGGTTTTTCGTTTAAACCACTGGTATCAGTGTCTGTATCAGCTGCGCTTGCATATTCTTGGTATGCGGTAGTTCCAGCCACTTCTCCTGGGGCCCTTAGACATATAACTGGTGATTTTTTAGCGTGCTGTTCTTTTGATGCAACGCTAGATGTGAAAGCAATTGGGACAGCAATTGCAGGGATTATTGGAGCTACGCTGACCATAGTCTCGGCTGCGGCACTGTTTAGGCACAGTAGTAAAATGTATATGTTAACCTTCTTTTTAGGGCTTCTCTGTCTTATTGGTTCTTTTGCTTGGGCGCAGCAACTCACAGAGTTTGGCCTTACACAAAGAGATTCTCGTCAGCTTGTTTGCTCTTCTAATGTCTGCGCATGGCCGGAAGTTCCTAGCGAAAATATATTACTTAATATCCAGGCGAGAGATGCTTTTTCTAAAATAGCACCTACTGAGTGGAGAGATTTCTCAGAACGTCCCGTGATGTGGGGGGATCTTTCGGAAGAGCATTTAAGTCTAAGCGGCCAATCCACGGTAGAGGGGATAGTTGGAGAGTTCGTGGATCAAGCTGGATCTGCAGAGCTGATTCGTTCAGACGCCAAGATCTGCGGAATTCCGGCAAGAGATTTGGGAATTACGCTTAGCGGTCTTCCTTGGGAGCCTAATCGACAAGTTAACGTTGGAGACGTTGTTCAGCGTATCGAGCACTCTGTGTGCAAAGTTAGCGACTAGTCCATGACATCATACGCATTCTTGTACTGCCGTGGGCATAGGCTAATTACTGTTTTAGTCATGGTGCTGTTTATTGGCTTTGTTCTTGCTTTTGCTGAGGGATGGTTACTAAATATCCCTTGGCTCAATGATACTGCTGGGGCAAACGTTGGCACTTTATGTTCGTTTTCTTATGCCGCATTGCCAGTGATTTTTTTCAGAAATCAGATTTCCAGGTTAGAAGCACAAGCTTCACGGAATTGGCTGTTTATTGACGGTATAGTCCTCGTAACGTTATGGGTTATTCCTTGGGTATTTTCCCTTTGCGGCATAGGAAGCACTAGATTTGCTTATGTATCTACTGTTCTTACAGGTTTGACGCTTCTTATAGGTAGATATGTGAGTGTGGATACACTTGCTTTGTCGCTTGTAGCACAGCTTGTCCTACAAACTGCTCTTTGGCCATCATTGTCTGATACGAATTGGAGACTTCTCCTTTTCGCTTTAGAGGTTCCACCCGGCCGTATTCCATTACTATTAAGCGTGGTTTCTTTTTTCGTAAGTGTTGTTTCTTTGCGTAAATTCAAGCGCTCTGCGTTTTAGCTGGAGACGCGAACTTCGTTCTACCTGACCCAGAAGATCTTCAATTCTCTTTGATTTCGTCCCTCAATTGTTTATTACGTGGCAAAACAATTGAAGGACGAATTAAATCCGATCTCCGCTTCGGATCAACTCTGACGTGGTACACGTTCCCCGTGCCAGAGCTCGACGAGAAAACACGGCAGCGCATTATTAAGGCAGGCAAGAAGGTGCTCGATGCCCGCGCGCTGCACCCAGAGCGCTCGCTGGCCGAGCAATACAACCCACTCGCCATGGCCCCGGAACTCATCAAGGCGCATGACGCGCTTGACCGTGAGGTGGATAAGGCATTTGGCGCTTCCCGTAAGCTCACGACCGCCCGGCAGCGCCAGGAGCTGTTGTTTGCCAATTACGAAAAGCTCACCACGCAGCAGCCCTAAAAACACCTGGTATGTCCTGCCCTACGGCAGGACATACCAGGTGTTTCTTGTCAGCTGTCGTGTCGCGTCAGGCCTAGTTGTGGCAAGGCAACATTTAAGATTTCAGCGGCGGGGGTGGTGACACACTCGGCGGCCGTCCGACCCGTCTTATCCATGTAGGCTTGGGTGATACGAGCCCCTGCGGCGTAACCAGCTCCGGTGGGTAGCCCGACCGGTTTCGATCCCATCAGGCGGGCGCTCGAATCTCCAAGCACCCATGCGGCGAAGTCCTGCATGCCTGTCACATCCAAGCCCTCGACGACCCGTCTTAGTACATCTTCTCTCGATCTGGTTTGGTCTGTGACGAAGTGCGTATATCCACGCTTACCGTAGAACTGGGCAGCGAATAGGTCGGCTAGCCCCTCGGCCACGACATGCTCACCGACGGTCACTGTCTGCGGGTCCCATACGATGCCGTCAGCTGAATAGCGGACGTTGTGGTGCAACTCGTGTAAGGCAATCGCTTCTAGCCGATGGAGAACTTCCTCAGTCGGCCAAATGGTGATGGCAATGTAGCCACTGATCCCACCGAAGGCTGACAGGCCTCGAACTTCGTCCATGAAGTGCTCGTTGGAAGGATCACCTAACACTAGAAGCACAGTGAGGTCAGGAATCATGAGTCCTGGGTTAGCAGTCGCCAAGTATTGAACCCCTTTAGCGAGAGCTTGCTCAACTCGAGACCAAGCGTTGGCCTCCTCCAATTTGTAGAGCGCATCATGTACTTGCTGACGTGAGGCATCCGGGCCGAATCCGAAGTTCTGACTGTGCACGGTAGCCATATCGAGACCGCCTGGAATGAAGAAATACATGCCAGCCATGGGCTCCCATAATTTACGAGCGGCCTCCTGCCACTGTCCCGGAGGGCTATCCAACATCGTGCGCATTCCCGTGGCGCTGTCGATCATCGAGATTGTCATGTCCCTAAACGTACACCCTGACGCAGCGTTAAGGTCAACCTCCAGGTTCAATAAACGTGTCCGGTTAATATATCTGGCCAGCGAAGTAGGAGTCGCTGTTATTAACGGGATTGTCCGGCGCTGCAAAACGCGTGCGATCGTACGCTTGCTACCTACAAGTAGTACATCGAATACCACCTCGGTTGTCACACTGTGTGTCGTACAGGGGTTTACCCTTGTTTGCAAGAAGCACAAAACTACGTGGGACCTGACCCCCATTTGGTGGACACCTGATATCCAGCCCAGTCGGGCTGGGAAGAAAGGTAATCTACCACCATGTCCAGGTACTCCGAAC
>NZ_JBEHFO010000034.1:0-5222 GCF_040225595.1 Corynebacterium sp. KPL2734
TGGTTTGTTGGTTGGTGTGTGCCGGTAAGGTGTTGGAATACGCATCTTTTTGAATACTGTTTAGTGTTTCGGCTGCATTGATGGATTGGTTGGCATGTGATTGTGTTCAACTTTTTGTCTCCCTTTTTGTGCCCCGTCGGGTTGGGGAGGTAATGATTTTTTCTTTGTAGTAATTTTTGGACGCCAGCATGGGCCTGCTTTTGTGGGTTTGTGGTGGTTTGTTCTTTTGGTTAGGTTTGGGCTTTTCACGGCCTTAATTTTGGAATGTTGTTCTGAAATTTTTCTTTTTGTGGAGAGTTTGATCCTGGCTCAGGACGAACGCTGGCGGCGTGCTTAACACATGCAAGTCGAACGGAAAGGCCCTGCTTGCAGGGTACTCGAGTGGCGAACGGGTGAGTAACACGTGGGTGATCTGCCCTGCACTTCGGGATAAGCTTGGGAAACTGGGTCTAATACCGGATAGGAACCATCTTTAGTGTGGTGGTTGGAAAGTTTTTTCGGTGTAGGATGAGCTCGCGGCCTATCAGCTTGTTGGTGGGGTAATGGCCTACCAAGGCGGCGACGGGTAGCCGGCCTGAGAGGGTGTACGGCCACATTGGGACTGAGATACGGCCCAGACTCCTACGGGAGGCAGCAGTGGGGAATATTGCACAATGGGCGCAAGCCTGATGCAGCGACGCCGCGTGGGGGATGAAGGCCTTCGGGTTGTAAACTCCTTTCGCTAGGGACGAAGCTTTTTGGTGACGGTACCTAGATAAGAAGCACCGGCTAACTACGTGCCAGCAGCCGCGGTAATACGTAGGGTGCGAGCGTTGTCCGGAATTACTGGGCGTAAAGGGCTCGTAGGTGGTTTGTCGCGTCGTCTGTGAAATTCTGGGGCTTAACTCCGGGCGTGCAGGCGATACGGGCATAACTTGAGTGCTGTAGGGGTAACTGGAATTCCTGGTGTAGCGGTGAAATGCGCAGATATCAGGAGGAACACCGATGGCGAAGGCAGGTTACTGGGCAGTTACTGACGCTGAGGAGCGAAAGCATGGGTAGCGAACAGGATTAGATACCCTGGTAGTCCATGCCGTAAACGGTGGGCGCTAGGTGTGAGGGTCTTTCTACGACTTTCGTGCCGTAGCTAACGCATTAAGCGCCCCGCCTGGGGAGTACGGCCGCAAGGCTAAAACTCAAAGGAATTGACGGGGGCCCGCACAAGCGGCGGAGCATGTGGATTAATTCGATGCAACGCGAAGAACCTTACCTGGGCTTGACATACACTAGATCGCTGCAGAGATGTAGTTTCCCTTTGTGGTTGGTGTACAGGTGGTGCATGGTTGTCGTCAGCTCGTGTCGTGAGATGTTGGGTTAAGTCCCGCAACGAGCGCAACCCTTGTCTTATGTTGCCAGCATTTGGTTGGGGACTCATGAGAGACTGCCGGGGTTAACTCGGAGGAAGGTGGGGATGACGTCAAATCATCATGCCCCTTATGTCCAGGGCTTCACACATGCTACAATGGTCGGTACAACGCGCTGCGACACTGTGAGGTGGAGCGAATCGCTGAAAGCCGGCCTTAGTTCGGATTGGGGTCTGCAACTCGACCCCATGAAGTCGGAGTCGCTAGTAATCGCAGATCAGCAATGCTGCGGTGAATACGTTCCCGGGCCTTGTACACACCGCCCGTCACGTCATGAAAGTTGGTAACACCCGAAGCCGGTGGCCTAAACGTGTTAGGGAGCCGTCGAAGGTGGGATCGGCGATTGGGACGAAGTCGTAACAAGGTACCCGTACCGGAAGGTGCGGGTGGATCACCTCCTTTCTAAGGAGCTTTTATTGGGCTGCAGTTGCAGCTAGATACCCACGGTTGTGGGTTGCCCGCTGTGTTTATGGTGGGTTGGTGGTTGAGTAGGCGAGTGTTCTGCTGCCACCGAATTTGGAAATTCCGGGTAGGACATACACCTTAATCAGCAGTACTGAGTGTTGAGACAGTGCTTTGTGACATGCGTAAAAGTGTCCATGCAGTACAGAAATAAGTTTGTGAATAAGTTGTTGGTGCATTGTTGGGTGTCTGGGGCATTATCCCCTTTTGTGTGTGCCTGACTGGTTGATGGATGCCATTCATTGTGGTGGTGTTTGTTGCTGGTTCGGGGTGTTGTGTGAGAACTGTATAGTGGACGCGAGCATCTGCATGATGCCACTTACACGTTGTGTTTGTGGTGTTTGTGTGTGTGATGTGATTTTTCTTTTTGTTTATTTTGTCAAGTTCACTTGTTGCCATTGCATACGGATTGTGTGACCTTTGTGTTGTGTGGTTTGTGTGTGGTGGTTGGTGTGTTCGTTATTTAGGGCGCATGGTGGATGCCTTGGCATGCTGAGCCGATGAAGGACGTGTAAGGCTGCGTTAAGCCTCGGGGAGTTGTCAATAAAGCGTTGATCCGAGGATGTCCGAATGGGGAAACCTGGCCCTGGTTATGTGGGGTTACCCTTCAGTGAATTCATAGCTGTTGTGGGGGTTACGCGGGGAAGTGAAACATCTCAGTACCCGTAGGAGGAGAAAATAATAATGATTCTGCTAGTAGTGGCGAACGAACGTGGATGAGGCTAAACCGTGTGCATGTGATACCTGGTAGGGGTTGTGTGTGCGGTGTTGTGGGGCCTAGCTTTGTGTCATCTACCAGTGGCACGCCCTTTGTGCATTGTTGTTAGGTGAAGTGGTTTGGAATGGCCTGCCGGAGTAGGTGAGAGTCCTGTAGCTGAAGATGATGATGTGGGGGTTGTTGGGTTCCCGAGTAGCAACGGGCTCGTGGAATCTGTTGTGAATCTGCCGGGACCACCCGGTAAGCCTAAATACTCAGTGTGACCGATAGTGGATAGTACCGTGAGGGAATGGTGAAAAGTACCCCGGGAGGGGAGTGAAATAGTTCCTGAAACCATGTGCTTACAATCCGTCAGAGCACTTTTTATTGTGTGATGGCGTGCCTTTTGAAGAATGAGCCTGCGAGTCAGCGGCATGTCGCGAGGTTAACCCGTGTGGGGTAGCCGTAGGGAAACCGAATCCTAATGGGGTGATTAGTGGCATGTCCTGGACCCGAAGCGGGGTGATCTACCCATGGCCAGTGTGAAGCAGCTGTAAGAGGTTGTGGAGGCGCGAACCCACGTAGGTTGAAAACTGCGGGGATGAGCTGTGGGTAGGGGTGAAAGGCCAATCAAACTCCGTGATAGCTGGTTCTCCCCGAAATGCATTTAGGTGCAGCGTCGCATTAGCTTGGTGGAGGTAGAGCGACTGGTTGGTTGAGCGGGACTACAATCTTAGCAATGTCAGCCAAACTCCGAATGCCATCAATTGTGTTGTGCGGCAGTGAGACTGTGGGGGATAAGCTTCATAGTCGAGAGGGAAACAGCCCAGATCGCCGGTTAAGGCCCCTAAGGGTGTACTAAGTGGAAAAGGATGTGGGATCGCGAAGACAGCCAGGAGGTTGGCTTAGAAGCAGCCATCCTTGAAAGAGTGCGTAATAGCTCACTGGTCGAGTGGTTCTGCGCCGACAATGTAGTGGGGCTCAAGTACACCGCCGAAGCCGCGGCAAGCAGCAATTTGTTGTTGTTTGGGTAGGGGAGCGTCGTGCATGGGTGGAAGCGTTACCGTGAGGAGGCGTGGACTGTGTGCGAGTGAGAATGCAGGCATGAGTAACGAATTGTAAGGTGAGAATCCTTACCGCCGGATGACTAAGGGTTCCTGGGTCAAGTTCGTCTTCCCAGGGTGAGTCGGGACCTAAGGCGAGGCCGACAGGCGTAGTCGATGGATAACCAGTTGATATTCTGGTACCCGTACATGTGCGCCCATGATGAAGCACTGATACTAACCACTGCGGATACGCTACCTAGCATTCTTTGAGTGTTGGTGGTGTTGATGTCGTGGGGCCTGATGTGTGGTTCAAGTGATGGGGTGACGCAGTGAGGTAGCCGCGCCACTTATTGGATTGGTGGTGTAAGCGTGTAGGCCGTGTGGTAGGTAAATCCGCCACACAGTGTGGTTGAGGCGTGATGCGTAGACCCTAAGCGGGTTGATGGTGGTGATCCTGTACTGTCGAGAAAAGCCTCTAGCGAGTGCGTGTATGGCCCGTACCCTAAACCGACACAGGTGGTCAGGTTGAAGATACTAAGGCGTTCGGGTGAACTGTGGTTAAGGAATTCGGCAAAATGCCCCCGTAACTTCGGGAGAAGGGGGGCCCTGTGACGTGAAGACCCTTGCGGTTGGAGTGTTGTGGGGTCGCAGAGAATAGAGGGAAGCGACTGTTTATCAAAAACACAGGTCCATGCGAAGACGTTAAGTTGATGTATATGGACTGACGCCTGCCCGGTGCTGGAAGGTTAAGAGGACCGGTTAGTAACTTTTTTGGTTGCGAAGCTGAGAATTTAAGCCCCAGTAAACGGCGGTGGTAACTATAACCATCCTAAGGTAGCGAAATTCCTTGTCGGGTAAGTTCCGACCTGCACGAATGGCGTAACGACTTCTCTGCTGTCTCGACCACAGGCCCGGTGAAATTGCATTACGAGTAAAGATGCTCGTTACGCGCGGCAGGACGAAAAGACCCCGGGACCTTCACTATAGCTTGGTATTGGTGTTTGGTTCGGTTTGTGTAGGATAGGTGGGAGACTGTGAAGCTATCACGCTAGTGGTGGTGGAGTCGTTGTTGAAATACCACTCTGATCGGATTGAGCATCTAACCTTGGCCCATGATCTGGGTTGGGGACAGTGCCTGGTGGGTAGTTTAACTGGGGCGGTTGCCTCCCAAAATGTAACGGAGGCGCCCAAAGGTTCCCTCAGCCTGGTTGGCAATCAGGTGGTGAGTGTAAGTGCACAAGGGAGCTTGACTGTGAGACAGACATGTCGAGCAGGGACGAAAGTCGGGACTAGTGATCCGGCACCTACTTGTGGATGTGGTGTCGCTCAACGGATAAAAGGTACCCCGGGGATAACAGGCTGATCTTCCCCAAGAGTCCATATCGACGGGATGGTTTGGCACCTCGATGTCGGCTCGTCGCATCCTGGGGCTGGAGTAGGTCCCAAGGGTTGGGCTGTTCGCCCATTAAAGCGGCACGCGAGCTGGGTTCAGAACGTCGTGAGACAGTTCGGTCTCTATCCGCCGCGCGCGTTGAAACTTGAAGAAGGCTGTCCCTAGTACGAGAGGACCGGGACGGACGTACCTCTAGTGTGCCAGTTATCCCGCCAGGGGTA
>NZ_JBEHFO010000035.1:0-3976 GCF_040225595.1 Corynebacterium sp. KPL2734
CTACCCCCGGTACCCGATATCCGCACCGGTCGGTACTCGATACCGCCCTACCGGTACTAAATAGCGTCGCGCGTCACAATTGGCGGTTGTTTGCCTTATAAGCACTGGTAGGATGGATATCGAACAGGTCACCAACACGGAATTGTTCCCATTTGTAAGTATCAATCTGAGCAGCCTGACGGGCATTGAGGGCTATCAGAGAATCAAGTTTCGATTCCTGCTTCTTCAACTCGTCTCGCATCACATCTTCCATATATTGCCAATCAGGCTCTCCTGTGGATGTGATGGGGAGTTTGATGACTTCTTTTCGTATTCTCCCCAAGGTCGCCCCATTTGCCCAATCATATTTTCTGAGCACCGCTTTTATGCATGGCACTACAAACAGTGCCACACATTCGTTGAACCGTGGATGATCTACTGTGTGTACGTTTTGTCCGGTAAAGAATGCATTGGGTTGATAATGGACCGTTTGTGTATCCAGCCCAACGGTTATGACGCCACCTTTTTCCAATTGGTACCTGGAATCTTGATCTTCGGTCACATACTGCGTTATAGCGTTGTTATCTTCGGACCGTGTAATGTAGGGAATGTCGCCAACGGCATGATTAAGCTTATTCTTATCGATTCCGCTAATCGTCGAGTGAATATCAAACACCTCCTCGATGACAAAATCTCCCCACCCGGAGGTATCGATTACGCTCACTTTTCTACCTCCCAACGTACTACGTCGCTAGTCTCCATCATTTTCGCACTGTATGTAGACAAGAGTCCCAGACGCTCTTGTGTAGCTTTAACATCGATTCCACGTTGGAACATAACGTAGTCCAATGCTGTACGTGCGAGGTCTTCTTCCGCTAGCTCAAAAGGCTTGATAGGGGCTTGCCAGCTCAGGCATTCATCAGTGCTATGCCATTGACCGGTGCCGAAAAGCGAATCATCGCGCCTTTCAACAGCGTCTACCCAGTAGTCTTCCATTTCAGGCCATTTATTGTGAACATCGTGACGGCCTTTATTTTTGACCGTGACGAGACCATCTTTTTCGACGTTGACAGCAAAAACTGCTTATCTTCTTGAGGGATACCAGCTTCGAAGATGAAGATAGAGGTAGTGACACCCACTCCGAAGAAGAGGTTCTCTGGGAGCTTAACCACTGTACGAAGACGGTGGTTACGCAGCATACGTTTCATCTGCGCCTTTCCCGTCTTCTCCAGCTTCTTATCGGGAAGAATAAATCCACATGGTACGCCAGTTTTCACACTGTTTAGCACATTTTCAACAATCGTCATGCATCCAAACTTGTTCTCGTAAGGTGGATTCATGAGAACTTTGGTAGCACTGGTGGATTCGATCCAGCTTGCTGCGGTCTCGGTACGAGAGTCTAGGTGTGCAAGGTTTGTCTTTCCATCCTTATGGATAAGCATGTTCGCGCATGCAAGGGCGAATATTTCTCGGTCAAACTCAATCCCGTAGAGCTGTTCTTGTTTAATCTTCTTGGCTTTTCGGGTTTTGACACCACCGGATTCTTGGATCATGTTGGCCATGGACTTTACTAAGAAAGCACCAGAACCACATGCAGCGTCAAGAACGCGATCATTTCTGTTTACTTCAAGCAGGCGGTACATGAAGCTTGTAATGTGGTCCGGCGTGAAGACCTGACCTGCTTCAGACTTTTTCTTGTAGCGGTTGAACTCATTGAAGAAGATAGCCATGACATCTTCGCCGTTCCATGCAGAGGAGTTAATCAAGCCGGAAATCTCTGTGACCCAGTCAATAAATTTCGCAATCAGGTCCGTAAGACGTTGAATCTCGCGTGGATCATCATCATCTGTGGAGACGTTCATTTTAATCTCAGAGTAGACTTCGGAAAGTAGTTGTAACTTCGAGTTCTGCTCCTTATCCGAACGAATTGCTTTATTTAAAGCATTGAGCACACTAGTGTGGAACTCGTAGTAGTCCATGCCCGGCACAAGGATAGCGTCGAGCGACAAGAGCGCAAGCTGTGAAAATCATGCGGTGATAAAGGTTCTTGATGCCGAAATCGCCGTGTAGAGAATTGTTGATCCGCATGGTCAATTCGTAGATACGACTTTTATTGATTGGCTTTTCCAGTAGCCTGTCCACGTAATAATCACGTGACTGTAACTCGTCGGGAACATCAAGTGGCTCACCACTGACGTAAGCCCGAGTACGCTCGCCATCGTATACGATGCCAATGACCGAGTCGTAGCGTGTGCGCACGACGTCGCAGTATTTCTCAACCTGACCCTTGAGCTTAGGCGAGTCGATGGGCATACTGTCCTGGGCCTTGGTCTCTAGGACGATGGCAACCAGTCCACGGTCGCGGGGAAGATACCAACCATCTGGTTTAAGCGAGATTCCCTTGCCGGTGAATCCCAACGATTTTAGTGTGGTGATCTGGCCTACTCCAGCGCGAGCATCATTGGGGTCGACGTTATCGAAACCCAACAGCTTTCCTGCATGATCACGAACTTCATCCTCTGTCATCAGTTGGCGGCTCATATTTTACTGTTTCCTTACGTGTGCAAAATCGCTAAATTGCGAACACCACCGAGACTATCAGGCCTTTGAGATCTGCAATCTCAGGTGCACCTGTTCACAATAGGAGACAATTTCCCACACTAGCGGACGCAACCAAATTAATGGCCCGAGACTTGGGCCTTGGTCGTTGGCAATGGACGTGCCATGAATTTCCCCCCGAAAATTCTAAATAAACCCAGGCCTCAGGCTAGCGCAGGCACCACGGCCCTGCCACTTGGCAGCGTGTGCTCACAACACGGTGCGCTTTTCTCGCGTCACGTCTGCCCGCGCGGACATTTCGCCCGCCTCCGGGTAATCCACCTGGACTAAAGACAGGCCCTTCGCCGGTGCCACCGGGATGCGGGAGGAGCGCTTTGTCTCCTGCAGCAAGGCCGCGGCGAAGTCGACGTTCCTGCGGCCTTCCCCGACACTTAAGCAACAACCCACTAAGGAGCGGACCATCGACCAGCAGAAGGCATCCGCGGTCACTCGGGCTTCAAAGAGCTGCGGTTCCTCCTGCGTCGATACATCCCGCCAGCTAAAATCCTGTAATTCGCGAATGGTGGTGGCATTTGGCTTGGCCTTGCAAAAGGCCGCAAAATCGTGCAAGCCCACCAAGACGTTGGCCGCGTCCTGCATGGCTTCGATATCTACCGGTTTGAACCATTCGGCCGTATCGCGCGCCCTTGTCGGCAACGCACCCCGCTGGCTAGTGGTTATCCGGTACACATAATGCCTGCGCAGCGCGGAAAATCGGGCATCAAAACCGTCTGGCGCGAACTCGCAGCCATGCACCCGAAGGTCTTCCGGCAACAACTTGGCAAGCCTGCGCACCAACTTCCCGGGATCATTTGCTACGGACCGTTGCTCCAGCATCTCCTGCGGCACATCCACGTGCGCCACCTGCCCGCGAGCATGGACGCCCGCATCCGTACGCCCAGCTACCGTCAGCGGTACCTCCGTGCGAGCGATCATTGCTAGCTGCTCCTCGAGCACGCCTTGGACGGTACGCAGTCCGCCCTTTTGCCTGGCCCAGCCGTGGAAATCGGTGCCGTCATAGGCCAGATCTAACCGGAGCCGAACGAATCCTTCTGCTGGTCCCTCATCTGCGATCGGTGCTGCTTCAGTCATGGTGGACCTAATGCTACCGGAGGCATCGGCGAGTTCCCGAAATGTGCAACCTCTCCTGCTACACCTCCCCTGTTCGTTTTGAGCAGAAAATGCAATATCTGAAGGCCGTATTTGCTCAGTTATTGCAGTGGAGGATGCGCATAGGAGGTTGAGCGTAGGAGGTTGTACAGAGGTTGAGCGTAGGAGGTTGTACATAGGTGTCGTTGTGGATTGGAAGTTGCGTGGTCCGCTGCATGGCGAAGTCGCACGAGGGAGTGGGACGAGGGAGTGGGACGAGGGAGTGGGACGAGGGAGTGGGACGAGGGGC
>NZ_JBEHFO010000036.1:0-2666 GCF_040225595.1 Corynebacterium sp. KPL2734
TGACGCGCGACGCTATTTAGTACCGGTAGGGCGGTATCGAGTACCGACCGGTGCGGATATCGGGTACCGGGGGTAGTTTTTAGGCACTCTTTAGTGGACGGCCCACGCAGTGTGTACGCGTGGGTCGCGTTCACGTGGAAGGAGTGATGGTGGTGACGGATTACCGTGCCATCATGTTTGTCTTGGTTGCCGGGAATCGTTCCTGGAACCAGATTCGAGCCGATTTAGGGGTCTCGAAGTCGACGATTGATAAGGCCAGTCGCGTTGTAAGGGACCATCGACTCGATGCTCGTGGGATTGCTGGATTGTCGAATGCCCAGTTAGAGGAGCTATTTCCGGATAACCGGCGTCGCAACGATGCGGAGTTCCTCGCACCGGATTTCAAAAAGGTTGCTGAGCGGATGGTCTCTGGCAAGCGCGTGACGTTGAAAGTCGCGCACGCCAAGTACCTGGAGTTCCCTGTTGGTACTGGTCAGCGTCATTATTCGTATCGACAGTACTGTTCGCTGTTTGAGCATTATGTCGATGTTCATCAGCTGTCAGCGCAACTGAATCACGATCCCGGTGACGAGCTCATGGTGGACTGGTCGGGCGATGGAATGGTCGTTGTGGATCCTGTCTCAGGCCAGCGGGTTACCGCGCACTTGTTTGTAGCTTCATTGCCGCACTCAGGGATGATGCATGTATCGGCGTGGCCGGATCAAAAAATGCGGTCGTGGCTTTTAGCCCACCGTGCGGCTTTGGAGTATTTCGGTGGTTGTCCGCTGCGGTTGATCCCGGATAACGCGCTCACAGCCACGCAACAGATTTCCTGTGGGCTGCGGGGGCGTATCCCGGTTGCGGAGTATTCTACATTTGCCGATTTCTATCAGATAGGTATTACTGCGGCGAAAGGCTACCGGCCGCGGTATAAGGCGAATGTTGAAAAGGCCGTGGATATTGCCCAGCAATGGTGCGTGGAATACCTCGACGACCAGGAGTTCTACAGTTTCGACATGCTCAATAAGGCCCTCGAGGACCAAAGCGATTTCATCAACGATCGCCGTCCCTTCCGCGGGCAGGATATCTCTCGTCGCCAGTTGTTTGAAGACCATGAGCAACAGCTGCTGCGCCCATTGCCCGACCGGCGGTGGTCGTGGTCGCGGTGGAAGAAGTCCAAGGTCGCAATGAACTACCACATCCGGATCGCCAATCACTGGTATTCAGTGCCGTGGAAGCTAGCGGGCAAGTTCGTCGACGTGCAACTTTTTGATGACTATCTGGATGTCTTCTACGACGGTGAGATTGTTGCTTCACATCGTATTGCCCCTGCTAATTATGGCTACTCCACCTTGGATGAGCATGTCCCCGACAACCATAAGGACTTAAACACCCAGTGGAACCGGCAACGCTTGGAAGACTGGGCGAAAAGTATTGGGACCGCGACAGCACAGCTCATCGGCCAGATGTTTAACGCTCGTAAAGTCGAAGCCCAAGCATATTCTAGCGTTCTGGGCGTACTGAACCTATCGAAGGATTACTCCCGAATCGAACTCGAACAAGCCTGTGGTCAGCTGTTATCGCGCAAAGCAGTCCCCAGCGTCAACAAAGTAGCCCAAGAGCTCAAGTATCTAAAACAGGCCGCAGCACAGGCGTATTTGCCCACCGATGTACCACTGTCGACGGCCATCGACACTACGCGTGCGCACCGCCAACAGCCCACGGCGGACACGCCGGACTCTGTGTCGCATGTACGCGGGGCCGGGGCGTTTGCCTTCACTGATAAAGAATGGAAGGTATAGCCATGGCTCTTACCGATGAAGACTTCGAACTGCTCGGTTCTCTTCGCGGGATGCGTGTGTTTGCCACGACGCTGCAGGAGATCGTCAACGATCCCAGTCGTGACTTGGACTCCTTTGAAGACAAGATCAAAGAAGCTCTCGATGCTCAGGTAGCTGCACGTGATTCGAAAGTAATCGAAAAACTCGTCAAAGCCGCCAAGCTACCCAACGCGCTTGCGGCTTTGGAACGCTTTGAAGCACACAGCAACCGAGGGATCACTCCAGACCGTATTGAGCGGTTAGCTACCTGCGACTGGATTACCTACGGCAGAGATCTAACCATCGTGGGAGCTACCGGCACCGGCAAAAGCTTCCTCGCCCAAGGCCTAGCCGTGGCTGCGTGCCGGCATAAACTAACCGCACGCTACTTTAGACTCGCCGACTTAGCCGACGAGTTCGACGCCACAGCCGACGCTGCCTATGAGCGCAAAGCCCTCCTTGAGGAACTGACAAAGCCGGCTGTGTTGGTCATCGACGACTTCCTGGCCACGGACGTATCTGCCTTCGCCTTAGCCCAGGTATTCAACCTCCTGGTCAAGCGGGAGCATTCCTCAACCGTCATCGTCAGCCAGCACGAGCCGGAATACTGGTACAGCGTCTTTAGTGAAAACGCGATCGCCGACGCTGTCCTATCCCGACTTGCAAACAACGGCAGCAAACTCACCCTCATCGGTGAAGACATGCGCACCCGTGACGACTTCCAAGAAGAAAGGGGAACACTTAGCAAACAGCTCAAGCAACGTCAACGGTCCAAACGATAAGCGGGGGTAAAACCGGCTACCGGGCGGCTACCGCCACCCCGGTACCTGGTACCGCCTTACCGGTCCCTAAAACAAGCCCGCGTCA
>NZ_JBEHFO010000037.1:0-2625 GCF_040225595.1 Corynebacterium sp. KPL2734
CCAACACCGACCCTGACACTGTCCCCCGATTCACAGATTCAGGAAGGACAGATACACCACTCCACCGGACTTGACCAGCCTCGGAACGATCCCTGCACTACGAAAGTAGGAGTAAATCGCCGAGGTTATTGATTTTTCCGGGCAACTATTTCCTTCCGCAACGGCACGAGGCTTACCACGGGTTACAGATACACCACACTAGTGGACGCAACCGCGGTAAGAAAGCCGCAGAGCGCTGGAAGACCGATCCAGATGGTAAATATGCGCAAGAACAGCGTGAGGCTTTGAGTAACGCTAATAAGCGTCGTTCCGCAAGTGGTCGCAGTCAGTCATACAAAATTGCAGCATACTTTGACGATACTTTTTCGCAGACAGGGCACTACCCAACTGTGTCCGATGCCGCTGCAGAGTTCGCTGTTTCGGTTCGAACCGTTCAACGAGCGTTATCGAGGACTGGAATCGTTTTACCCACAGGGCGTAAAAAGGGTGACAGACCGTAAGCAATATACGGTTCCCCTGCCGTTAGGCAGTTAAGTAAAACCTTCCTTAACAAGATTGGGTTGGATGGACTATGTCCCGGTGCCACTAAGAGTGCCAATAGTGTGAACGTTTTGAGCGCGCTCTGTTGCTCATATTGATACGCGAATGCTCCGGTGCATTGCCTGACATAAGCGCTCTGCTATCTGGTCACCAGTGTTCATTCCCCTGACCACGATCTATGGTGCGCTGGCACCCACCATCTTGCACTCATGGCATGTGGTGCTGTTTGCGTAGGTAAAGGAAAGATTTGAAAATCTTCTATCTAGTCGGACTATACGCGGGGATTAATCGCTCTTTTTATGTGTTTCCTTCGCTTTTCGTATTTTTACCAGTTGGTAAATAATCGCACCAGGGATAGCTAAGGCAGCAGCCCAGCCTAAGAAAATAAAAATGATGGATCCCATATCGACCTACCTGTGTATTGTTGCGCAGGTTTTGTTAGACCAAACGCCGTTAACCTTCACCCTTGAACATACTTTCGAGTTGTTCCTCAGGAGTTTTTTAACAGGGAAGTTGACCCAAGCGGAAAACACCGAGCAGGGAGGGGTGGCTGTTCGGACTCGGTGGCGACCATAGTTCTCTGTATAAGAAGTCTCTAGTGTGATACCGCATATGTTTTGGCCTTGAAGAGAGGCTCCAGGCATGTAGCTGGCATTGATTCTATCAACATAGAGCCCATACCCTTCTACGTCTTGTGCTACAAAGGCGCCGCTAGCCCCAGGGGCAATCTCCACCGTGTGCGCGGATCGTGTAGAGGTAGTTGGGAACTCAGCAGGCGTTTCGGTGTGGATGATCTGACTTCCAGGTGACGTTTCCTTGGGTGCTAAATCTTGTGCGATTGCAGAGGGGGTCGCAATTGATGTAGTCAGCAGGAGTGTTAAAGATGCCAGTAATGGGAGAGGTGAACGCTTTTTGGTCAAGGTCTTACCTTTCGAGAGAGGATATATTTCCAATATGTAAATGTTAAAATGCTAATTAGAGATTTGCAATAGTTGTCTATGTGATCACCTTTTATGGCCTCGCTGCGGGTTGAGCTAAGCAGTGATCTAGGATTCGAAATCCTAGGTACCTTAGCAATGGCAGTGTTATGCCTGATTGCTCTTTGGATTATTGAAAGTGCAGGTCAGTCTTCTTCAAAGAAGTGTCTTGTCCGCATAACCAAAGAAAAAGGGGCAGAGAATGGGCCATAACAATCGAAGTCGAATTATTGCGTCAATTGACAATGTAGGTACTGGAGCAATCGGTAGCTCACTGCTCATACTGAATTCGTGAAGCGAAGTCTTCATGCCCCGGCGCCCAACGAGCCGTAGGCGAGGCGGGAGAAGGGTATTCGTCATGTTCCTTCAAAGTGCGTGATAATCGTTTCGTTTATGCATTAGGGTGTGCACACTCTAGTGCGACCATTACTGCATGGTGAAGATTATTCGTGTTTCAGACCGGAGGCGACGGCCGTTTCGTACGGCTAAGAAATTTGAGTTAACCGATAGGGATCGGCTTCTTTTTGATTGGCTGGTGGCGTTTGAAGCTATGACGCGCGACCATGTTGCCAGACTGTGGGGGATTAATCATTCGGGAGCTTCTAAGCGTATTCGGCTGCTTCGCGATAAAGGTTTCATTGACGATAAGAGCGTTTTCACGGGATTTCTTAGCATTCTCACTATCACCAGCAAGGGCTGTAGGCATAGTAGATGGGTGCGCATTACTGATAAAGGAAATGTTGTCGGTGATTTCAAGCCTCCTCGCTTTAACACTGGCGGGACTTTGGCACACACGCTTTTGGTTATGGATTTTGCTTTATCTTGGTCGATTTATGGGCACACGGTCGTAAGCGAGCGAGTGATGAAGGCCCAGGACCGTAAGCACCTCAGTAAAGGAAATCACCACCCGATATACGCTATCGATAGGTATAAGGCAGATGCTAGAAGCTATTACTATCCGGATTTTTTATCCCTACCGAACAGTGTTGATGACCCTAACAGTTTGAGTTGTGCTCCTGCGGCTAGAAAACGGGCCCGACCCCCGAAAAGTGGACACGTCGGGGGGCTAGCTATGCTGCTGTGGTCAGTATAGCCGAAGTCTTGGTTT
>NZ_JBEHFO010000038.1:0-2287 GCF_040225595.1 Corynebacterium sp. KPL2734
CGATTGGGGGCGGGCGCCATTCGCGCCTATGCAGCTATTTGCCGTACCCCGCTTTTAGTGCTTTGACCGCTAGTTCAAGACGAGACTTGGCGTGAAATTCCGTTAACAGGCTAGAAACGTATTTCTTTACCGTTCCCGGGGCATAGTGGGTGCTTTTTGCGATCTCTTCGTTGGATTTTCCCTCGCACACTAAATCGAGAATCTGCGCTTGAGCAGGCGAAATATGGTGCTCAGGGGCGGAAACCGCAGACGGGGATTGAGCATCGTTTTCGCTCCACTCGGGCATTTGTTGGAATAAGCGCGTTAATGGTTGGGGAGCTACGACCGTGCCACCGCGGACGGCCTCGCGTACCGTGTCCAAGATATAGGCTGGCTTCGAGCTTTTGAGGATATAGGCTGCCGCCTTATTGGATAGGACTTCCCTTAGGGTGTCGTCATTATCCATTGCGGTCATAGCAATGAATACCGGCGGATTAGGCAGCTCATTTAGCTCGCGCAGCAGCGCTGTGCCGTCCATCTCCGGCATATGAATATCCGCGATGACGGCATCGACATCGTGCTGTTCTAGCTGCTGTAATGCGGCTTTCCCATTTTCTGCGACGGCGATGATTTCCATATCTTCGGCCGCAGCGAAATAGTGGCCGAGTGCCTCGATGACCAGTGGATCATCATCGACTAAGAGCAGCGAAGTCTTTACTTGAAGCACCATGGGGCTGGGCAGCCAAAGACGAGCTCTGCCGAAGACTCGTACTTGTTATTTTGTGGGAGATCGCCTGGGGTGAGGTCTGCGCCGAAGAGAGAGGCGGACAGCATGAGGGGCGTGAGAAAGCTAGCGAGAGCAGCCTGCATGGCACGACTCCTTTTATATAAAAACCGGATTTATAAGAAACATACGTAAGTGTAGTAAAGGGATGGTGGCGCTGCCAGTGAAGGTGAACAAACTAACGTTGTTCATGCGCAGATGGGGGCAGTGCCAGCGTGAGCTCCCAGTGATCGTCGACCTGACCGGCTTCAAACCGGGCATCGATAGTTGCTGCGAGGCGCGTCATCGAATTAATGCCTATGCCGGAGGAGGTCTCCGGTGTGGTGCTCGTTGGCTTGGCAATAGGGTTGCAGATAGTAAGGATCGTCCATCCCAAATGCGGTTGCGCCGACACGGTAATTTCCGCCCCAGGCGGCGAGTACTTGACGGCGTTGAGGTAAGCCTCCCTGGTGATGGCTACGACCGAGTCAAGAACAGAGGGGGAAAACTGGGGGCAAAAATCTTCTCCGCTTACGTTGATAATTGGAGTGCGGTTGAGCTTTGATAGCTGTCCTTCTTCCCAGGCCAGTACCTGTGCAAGGCTTGTAGGGCGTGCGGCTTGTTTAAAACTGAATTCGTCGTTGATGCCGTCAATATTGGAACGCAAGACTTTAGTTAAAGCGCGTATTTCAGACATCGACGAGCGCATTGCATCGCTTAATTCATCGAGGCGGCGGCTGAGCTCCGGTGTGCTGGCGTATTCCAAGCTGAGCGCTTCTAGCTGCATGGTATTGACGGTAAGGCTGGAAATTACCGAGTTATGCAGGGTTTCAGCTAGGTCGGACTGTCGGCGCTTGACATCGTTATTCCACTCCACCATGGCGGTTTTATAGCGCCGTGCGGAATGGGCAAGTGAGCTACCGATGAAGGCGCTAATGACCAAGAAAATTCCCCAGATCAGTGCCGGTGTTGGATTGAGGACTAGCCGCAACGTACTAGGATCTACCAGCCCTACCAGCCAAAACACTACGCAAAGAAGAATCGACTGCCATTTGGTGCTGCGGAAAGCGAATACGGCAAGGAATACTGGGGCTAAGAAAACGGAACTGGCGTAGGGGATTCCCACGGTAAGGATGGCAATAATCCAAATTGCCAGAAAACCCACTGCCATTGTCTTCGGGTACCGATAGGCAGATGTAGTGATGGCCGTCAAAATTAACCCGACAATTGCCGCTGAAAGCTGGTGTTTAGTTGGGGTGAGGAATGCGGCGAAAAGGGTAAGTGCCAAGCAAATGATGGCGATCAGCGCTGCGGTGCGCTGTAGGGTCATCGCCGCGCGAAGGCGGTGGCGAAATGGAGGTGGTGGGGTGAAAGTCACGGTGGAATGCGCTTCTTTGGTGCTCAGACTGAATAGTTATGAAAGGGCTTGTGGCGTCTCGCACCTAGCTTAAGGCCTGGAAGCGTGAAACCGGCGGATTCTAGTGGTCGTGGAAACACGATTTTAGATTTCGGTGGCATAGCTTAGCAGTTCGGCCATTTTTTCGG
>NZ_JBEHFO010000039.1:0-2148 GCF_040225595.1 Corynebacterium sp. KPL2734
ATTTTGGGACCAGCACCCGCCGCAAGCAATAATAGAAATCAAGGCAAACGCCTAGGAACAAAACCCGGGGCACTTCACATAGCGATATCACGATCGGAATCACCGTCCCTAACCACCAGTGTGGGCACGCCAAAGGCACGAATGATTCTAGCCATATCTAGCAGCGAATTCGCACCACCGGCAACGGCTACTGATATGCCAAGATCTCTTAGTGTTAGTCCGCTGTTGTCGCAGGGCATGGTATCAAAAATCGCCCGCTCGGTATCACCTTCGACAACTAATGCGGCCTGTGAAAAAAGACTCTCTGTGATGCTCTCGAGAAAGTATTTGTCTAGATCCCCATTTTCTAACTTCTTAGTTAGATCTTCTTCGAAGCGTGGGCGGTGGACTTTTGAACCTGCGCGTGAACTTTCCACGCGAAATGTTCGCTCTAATTGAGTGGGATCTAAAAAGTAAGGGCTATGGGTAGCTACAACAAATTGTACGTTTCCCATGTGAGAGGCATTGACAAACGACCGTGCCATAAGTCGCGCTTGGACCGGATGCTGATAGACCTCCGGCTCCTCGATAAAAACTATAAGCGAGTTTCGCGGGTCTCCTAATCCGACGGCTTCTGGATCCTCATTAGGCGGTGGGGTTTCAGAGCGTGAATCGGCTGTAGCTTGAAGTAGTGCTAGGAGAGTTGCTCGTTGCACTCCATGTCCTTCGCGTTCGATGGGAAATTCACGACCTCCTTTGTGCATTTTAGATATAGCGCTCGGGCTGGCCTTTGGGGCCCAGTCCTGTAAACCAACCTCAAACTCGATTTGGGTATCAGGTAAATATCTTTCTAGGTGTCGATTGACTTTATGCGCTCGATCTTTCAGACGGCTAGCAGCAGATTCTTTGACGGTAGCTTCGAGTTGGTTTAAAACTTCTTGGTTCTCTTCCGTCCACTTGCTAATGGATTGCCCTACGACCCCTTTCAAGATGTCTCCAAGTAGTAGCTGAACGGCTGAGCCCTTGCCGGAAACATCGAATTGGCCGGTTAGATCCGGCGCAGCCGGAATAAATACGAAACCGGCGTCGGCTTTTAGCTTTTCGGACCCTACTGCACCAAAAAAATGATTTGCATCCTCGTCTTCAATCGGAGTCAAGGCTTCCCTATTTTCTGGTTTTAATTCCCAATCTTCAAGGGCTTTAAGGATTTCGTTTTTGGGAGATTTGCTGAAGCTCTGTAGGTCTGAAAAACTATCATCGGTAATAATTAATTCTTGAAGGCGTTTTCGAACCTCAGCTACTTTAGTCTCCTTTCTAAGCTTGGTGAACTCTTCGCAAACTAGTCGTTCTCCATATAGTTTCGACTTTTTCCCAACACCTCCAACTCGGGACAGGGTAATCTCATCTTTGAGGGCGTAAGGTCCGAAGTTTTCGCGGTCTACCTTAGATAAATCGTCAAAGGTGACGGTCACTTTGACGTAGGGTAACGCTGCTCGGTCATCTTGCCCTAGGTCTTTGGAAAACACATCGGAGGGTTCGAGTTCGAAATCGTCGAAGAACCATCTGACTGCGTGAAGGATAGATGATTTTCCTCCGCCGTTGTAGCCAATGAAAGCTGTGTAGGAACCAAACTCTTGTTTGAAGTCTGCGATAGCACGGAAGTTCTTAATAGACAAGCTCTTAATCTTCATAGCTCTAATTTAGCAACGGTAAAATAGTTATGCTGAACAAAAGCGGAGCTCGGAGAGACGCTCTGGCCTATAGGTGTTTAAGAATATGGCACGCCATGAAAATATTTCATAAGTCGACTGTTCAATCCGCCGGGCCTGACCCCCGATGTGTCCACTTTCCGGGGGCAGGCCCCTGTAGGCCCCATGGCTTTTGATGAGTCGTGCAACTTTCTTGTGATTTGTCGGGCCAAAGCTCTTATCGGCTTTAAGGCTTGCGACGATGCGTTTAGCACCATAAAGACCATGCTCATCATTAAAGATAGTGGTGATCTTCGCACCGATAAGACCGTCGGAATACATCATTGTATCCTGCGCTTTTTACGGGTTTGGGCCCATTTATACAACGAAAAACGATTGAGCTTGGTTGCGTCCGCTAGTGTGGTGTATCTGTAACCCGTGGTAAGCCTCGTGCCGGTGCACAATAAGGCGACCATCACGG
>NZ_JBEHFO010000040.1:0-1930 GCF_040225595.1 Corynebacterium sp. KPL2734
GACATGGTGGTAGATTACCTTTCTTCCCAGCCCGACTGGGCTGGATATCAGGTGTCCACCAAACCGGGGTCAGGTCCCTGAATCAAAAACGATTTGGGGAGCAGTTATGTGGAATAAGATTCTAGCTACAATTGTGGCCCTCTAAATGGTAATTTCCGTGTTTGTTAAATGGTGACACGGAATTATTATTGTATTTGCAGTGCTGACTATTATCTTTCTATTCATTTTCAATAAAGAGAATTAACTGAAGCGACTTAGACTTGGTTTCGCTTTAATGGGCGCTGTTGGCGGCTCGGAGATATAGTACTTGGCCTCTACGGCGCTGAGGCGAGGCGTAGACCAAAAAGGCTCAGCTGTGACTGGCTTGCTAAGCATGTCGCGACTGATGACAAAGCGGATTTACTACGTTTTAAAGCTCCATCGTTTCTCTTTCTACAAATGTGCCCAACCCCTAGCGTGTCCACTTTCCGGAGGGCGAGCCCTACGTTTCGCGCAAGGTTTGTTGGGGAAACGGAAACGGTATAGAAAAAGTCCGACTCCCCGCGTAGGCACAGGGGTCGGACTTCGTAGGTTTACAATTTATCCGATTGCGTCAATGATGTGGTAAAAGTGCTTGCCTGCTTCAGAGGACCCTTCCAGTTTCTGGGAAGAGCCCTCAGAAGAAGTTGCGGCAGCGTCAAACAGGGCGGATCCATTTTCGAGTACTTCGAGGCCGAGATCGCGAGCAGTACTCAGAGAAGCTAGGATGCCGTTTACCAGGATATCTTCCATGGACTAGTCCTTTCGAGGTAGTTACATTAGGTGTTTATCCAGCAGATTTAAACTGGAACACCCATAATCGTAAGGGGCTCCGGACGACTCGCAACTCGAGAATAATAATAGAAGAAAGGATACCCCAATAGGGGGTGTTCCTATGTAGTTTGTCAATCTCGCGGGTGGGGTGGACGGGGGGCAGATCTCCAACTCGGGATTTTTAGGTGTGTTGTTTTTGCGCGCGATTGGTAGCCGACTGGGATTTTTTCCAGTCGGCTTGTTTCGTTGTTAGGGGTTAGGCTGCTGCGGTTTCCTTTGCTGGGGCGGGGTCGTGGTAATACTCGTGGTTGCGCATCATGGCGTAGAGGACGTTGATTCGTCTGCGGGCGAGTGCTACTACTGCGGCGTTGTGTCTTTTGCCTTCATTGCGCTTTCATTCATAGAATTGGCGTGAACGCTCGTGGAATCTGATGGATGCAAAAGATGATTGCCATAGGGCGTTCTTTAGTTTTTGTTGCCGGCTCTATTCAGTGAGTTCGACATGATCGAGGTTCCGGACTGATTCGTTCGGGGCGATAAACCAGCGTAAGAGGCTAGGTGCCCAGCTGACGGAAAGTCGGACATATCGCCCGCGGTCATGAGAATTTGGGCAGCCGTCTTCGGCCCGATTCCCGGCATGGATAGCAGGATTTGAGTGTGGGGGATGTCGTTGATGAGCTCGATGACTTCCTTGTCGATTTGTTTGCGGTGCTCGAGCTTTAAAAGTGCGTCCTTTGCTGACATTGCTACGCCCATTTCGGCATAGTGTGCACCGGCAATGGTGACTGTTTGCTCAGCAATGGCAGCGAATATCGCATCGAGGACAGGTTCGGGATTGCGTGCCTTATAGCGTCGAGCAAAGGTAGCTGCCTTGGCCTTGCCTAAGCGTTTTATCTTGGTGGGCCCGCCGTAGCATGCAAGTAGGTGCAGGACCCATTTGCGGTGGATTATTTGGCCGCGAATGGCCTGCTCGAATTGCGGGTAGCAACCAACAAGTGCGCTTCGAATCTGGTTGATGAGTCTGGTGTAGGAGCGTGCTAAGTCTTCGTCGATGCTGTTGAGGACCTGACCCCCATTTGGTGGACACCTGATATCCAACCCAGTCGAGCTGGCAAGATTGGTAATCTACCACCATGTC
>NZ_JBEHFO010000041.1:0-1910 GCF_040225595.1 Corynebacterium sp. KPL2734
CTTGAAGAAGGCTGTCCCTAGTACGAGAGGACCGGGACGGACGTACCTCTAGTGTGCCAGTTATCCCGCCAGGGGTATCGCTGGTTGGCTACGTACGGAAGGGATAACCGCTGAAAGCATCTAAGCGGGAAGCCTGTTTTAAGATGAGGTTTCTTTTGAGGTCCCCTAAAGACTATGGGGTAGATAGGCCAGACTTGGAAGCACTGTAAGGTGTGAAGGCTACTGGTACTAATTGACCAAAACAAACACACCACAACAACCCCCGAACACCATGTGGTTTAAGGGAAGTTGAAGAGTGTTCTTGTTTAGCGAGTAAACAAAATGTACACATTCCGTGTGTCGCGTCCACTATGCAGTATCTGACACAACACCCACACAATTGTGGTGGGTAGTGTTCTGATAGGTTTGTCGGTGGTTAATAGCTACAGGGAAACGCCCGGTCCCATTCCGAACCCGGAAGCTAAGCCTGTACACGCTGATGGTACTGCAACCGGGAGGTTGTGGGAGAGTAAGTCACCGCCGACACCAAACAACAAACAACAACAAAATAAAGCTCGTACCGAGAGGGGCAAGGACACTAGAAATTCTAGTGACCTTGCCCCTTTTTCTTACAAAGCAGCAGTGTTTTACTATCACGCCCACGAACACTCTTCACTCAGCTAGTTAGCTACTAAGACGATCTTTCCGGGACTGATGAGTACGGATCTATGAACCTAATAGTGAAGTGTCCCGGGTTTTGTTCCTAGGCATTTGCCTTGATTTCCATTATTTCTTGGGCCGGGTTGGTTTCCCAAAACTCTGACTCAACCTCAGCTGGCGTGCGATAGCCGAGGCTTTGGTGAAGCCGTACCTCGTTCCACCAATTAACCCATTCAAACGTCGCGATCTCCACGTCAACCACGCTGGCCCACGACCGCCGATGAATCAGCTCATTTTTGTAGGAACCGTTGACGTTTTCGGCCAAAGCATTGTCATAGGAATCTCCTACTGTCCCGGTAGAGGCAGCAATTCCATACTCAGCCAGCCGTTCGTTGTAGACAATGCTGACGTACTGTGAGCCATGATCTGAATGATGAATCAGCCCCGTTGTTTCCTTCGCGCTGACAATCGCCTGATTAAGCGCCTGCAGCGGCAGCGCCTCGGTACGCATTGAATCAGATAGTGCCCACCCGACGATCCTTCGGGAGAACACGTCGGTAACAAAAGCGGTGTACACGAATCCTTTTCTGGTTCGCACATAAGTAATATCGGCCACCCACAATCGGGCCGGTGCCGGAGCCTTGAACTTGCGATTAACTAAATCAGGACGCAGATCTGGTCCCTTCGGCTTGCGGGTTGTAATAGGAGACTTACCTTTGCCTTTGCCTCTGACTCCAGCAAGACGCATCAGGCGAGCGGTCTGCTCACGGCCAATGTCGATTCCTTCACGGCGCAGAGTATGCCACATCTTACGGATGCCGTAGACGCTGAAATTCTCTTCATGGACCTCGGCGATGTGCGCGACTAGAGCAGCGTCACGAAGACTGCGGGCACTCATACCACGGGCTTTTGATTGGCGGTATCCACGGGACGTGATGAAACCGCCAACACGGTGGGTGTTTAACGTCTCGCAAATGAACTCGATGGAGAAACAATCCCGATACTCATCGATGAACCGGATCATTTCCGACGTTTTGGGTCGAGTTCCGACGCGAAAAAGCCGAGGCAGCCTTCAGTAGCTCATTGGTGTCGCGTAGCTCTTGATTTTCACGGCGTAGCCTCGCGTTTTCCGCGGCCAAGTCTGCAGGCAGAGGTTCTGGGATGTTTCCCGCACGACGGGCCTGCTGGGTCCACTGACGAGCCGTGTGCCATGAAACCCCCAACTTTGGAGCTACTGCCTGGCACGCGGGGTGCATCGACATATTTTCCGC
>NZ_JBEHFO010000042.1:0-1727 GCF_040225595.1 Corynebacterium sp. KPL2734
TGACTTTTTGGACTCGGAGTCCAGTTAGTTTTTTGACTCGGAGTCCAGGAAGTTTATGGACAGGATGTCTAACTACTTTTTGGACTCTGGCTTCTTGACAATGTGGGGATGGCAATTCCCATTACTCTCCGCAAGAAGATAGCGGATTTCGACCCCATCCGTGAGGGCATCACGGTCCAGCAGTTCTGCAAGAACATCGGCGTATCGAAGCAGACGTACTACAACATCAAAGCACGTATCGCCGAACGCGGGCGGGCTGGCATCGTGCCCGACAGCACGGCACCGCTGAACCCGCGACGGGTCTACGATGACAAGATTCGACAACAGGTCCTGCAAGCTCGCGGTACGTTAAGAGCCCGCGGCCAAGACTGCGGCCCATGGTCAATCTTCTACTTCTTCCTCGACGAACTCGGCTACGACCAACCACCGTCACGAGCTTTAATCGCACAATGGTTGCACGAGGCTGGCGTCGCTGACATCAATGCACGTAAACGACCGCGTAAGTCCTACAGGCACTTTGCCAGGGGCGAAGTCAATGAACTGTGGCAGATCGATGCGTTTGCCTACAGACTCTTCGATGTGCCTCACACGCAAGTGACTATCTACCAAGTCGTCGACGATGCCAGCCGCTTCGACGTCGGCTCCCAAGCTTTTGGAACTCCAGAAAACGGCACCGATGCCCGCATCACGCTAAGTGGAGCCATTGATGCTTACGGACTTTTCCAAGAAGTCCTCTCTGACAACGGTGATGCCTTTGCCACCTACCATCGCGGCCGGCTGTCGCAAACCGAACGCTGGCTCGCCAGCCTGGGAGTTCAATCAAGTGCGGGCTTTGCTCCCACGACGCAAGGCAAAGACGAGCGATCGCACCAAACCATGACCAGGTTTTTGGATGCTCGTACCCCGACGACGCTGGCGCAGGTCCAACAGCTGATTGTCGGCTACCGCAACTTCTACAACACACGCCGTCGCCACCAAGGACTTCTCAGGGGCAAGATGCACATCACCCCAGCCCAAGCCTGGGAGATTATCTCGCATGCCCAGCCACCGACGCAGCCGATTGACCCAGATGTTTTATGGACAAAAATCGCGAAACAATATCACCGGATTCACCCCGACAACCAGGCAGATGCCTTAGCAGCCGACACAGTGGTCGCGACAGATAATGCCCTGCCTGAAGTTGCAGCTTCAGACAGGGCACCAAGTAACGACACTCAGGCGATCCAGCAAGATACACCCCATGCCGATTCCTCAACCGTAATGCCAAGCTCTACCGGTGTAAATGCACTCTGGCCTATCCCGGACAAGCTGTGGATCAACAAAAGCGGGGTGGTACGCGTTATGGGACACGGCCTCTACGTCGGGCTGCGCTTCAAAAATCGAGCCATCTACAGCAGCGTAGCCGATGACTATGTGGAATTTTTTACTGATCACGACGGTGAGAAACTGTTTTCATTTCCGCTACCGATCCAACTGAATCAGCGTCCACCCGGCGGTCAAATCAACATAAACCACGTTGTCGGCATGTAGCACCGACAACCCCCAGAGCTAAAACCCAATCTCTCTGGGCCACGGCCAAGCCGCCGGAAGAAGCCAAGCTAGCACCAGTACAAAAACTCCGTGGACTCCCCGCCCAAAAGCGGGGAGACTCCGCGTCCACAAAGTCCCTAGACTCCGAGTCCACAAAGTAGCTGGACTCCAAGTCCAAAAACCTCATGGACATAACA
>NZ_JBEHFO010000043.1:0-1357 GCF_040225595.1 Corynebacterium sp. KPL2734
TCGCATCCTGGTCAAATTTTCTTGGCATATTCCAGATTTCCCATCTACTCAAACGGAACAAAACCTGGGACACTTCAATGCGTACTGCAGAGGAAAGTAGCAAAAATACTATTAATAAAAAGTTCTCTCGCGAACCAGACTACGGAAACCCAGAACACCTAGTAATCGCACAGCAAAGGCAACAAGAAATACTGGATAGCTGGAAAAACGGCGTGGAAAAGTTTGTAAAAGCAGCTTTGAAGGTTAATTTCGGAGACGGCTTAGAGAAATTCAAATGGGGTGAAGGCCTTCAAATTGGAAGATCAGTCATTATTCTAAACCACGACTTAGAGAGTGAACTTCATCAATGGCCGTCCTTTTTGGAAAAGTCGAAGCAATTCAATCTTGCAGACGACTTTCGGAATTCCAAAAAAGCTGGTGTTCTTGCCCGCGTTGCCTTTGGCTCAGACTTTGACGATATGCCCAACCCGCTAAAAGAGGTAATGTCCGCAATCCGTTGCTACGCGAACTCAGGTCCAGCTATGCCGACTGCCTATCAAAAATGAATCATCTTCTTAGCAGAGGAAGGAATCTCGGCTAATATTGGCTTTTCTGACAGTTTAGAGTTATTCCAAACTCCTTTTCCATTGAACCGAAACTCCGTTCAATGCCCAAACTTTTTCGGGAAACTTTTCTTCAACAACGTATAATCCTCGATTGCCCGCTCTTGAGGACGACTTTGCCTCGCCTAATTTGAACCGATTCTCTCAAAACCGGACTGTGGAGCCTTACCCCCAGGGACTTCTTAACTAGAGCACGTCCGACTAGTTCAAGTCATTCAGCCCCAATCGGCATAGCGGCATCGATAGCTAAGAGTGCGTCAAGCTTGGATTCTTGCCGTGTAAGCTGGTCACGCATGACGCGCTCCATATGGTCCCAATTGGGATCTCCATCGTAAGTGACGGGGAGTGGAACGAGGAACTCAGCTGCTAACACTCGGGTGAACTTGTCACCATAGGTGAAGTTCCGCAGCTCAGCCACTTTTCGAAATCCAGTCATAAAAAACAGCAAGCTAAATTCGTTCCATTTTGTTGCATAGCTTCCCTTGGGATAAAGCCCTTGAACGTGAGGATAGCCTACGAAGGGAGCTGCCTGGTAAAAGATCGCTTCAGAAGTCGTTGTGTCGCTGAAGGTAATTATCTGGCCAGGCTCGGTTGTCGGTCTGTTTGTATATCCACCTACGCCGTTGTTCATCATTGAATTGACAACCACCGGATTGACACCATCATTGTTGAACAATTTGACGCGGGCTTGTTTTAGGGACCGGTAAGGCGGTACCAGGTACCGGGGTGGCGGTAGCCGCCCGGTAGCCGGTTTT
>NZ_JBEHFO010000044.1:0-1262 GCF_040225595.1 Corynebacterium sp. KPL2734
AACACCGACCCTGACACTGTCCCCCGATTCACAGATTCAGGAAGGACAGATACACCACTCCACCGGACTTGACCTTGAGCTTTAACACATTACACATCCGTGTGAGGCGAGTACTCGGTTCGGTGGTCATAGACAAACTGGAAGCAGAACTCCAGTGAGTCTGTTTTAAGCATAATATTTGGCGGCCTTGCGCAGGATGTCGCGTTCTTCGCGTAGTTTTGCGTTTCCTTTTCTCTCGCTGGTGGATACGTTCGGATTCATTCGCCGCTTGGGCTTTATCATGCACTGCTTTTATGCGGGCACGTTTACCGGTGCCGTACTTCTTGACCCAAGAATGCAGCGAGGCACGGTCGATTCCGAGGTCTGCTGATGCTGAGTGAAGTAAAAGGTCCTCAGTGTTTTCATAGAGGGCCACATCATCGCGTGTGAACTGTGTGAAGTCTCGAGACATCGTTCCTATGGTGTCTCGAGGCTTTTCTTTTTTGTGGTGCCCTGGGCGGCGTGGAGTTTGTTGTCTTTTTGGCTGTAGTAGACCTTGTCGTCGTTTAGTGTGTAGGCCGCGATTTGTGCCCCAATGGCGGCTATTTTGATGTCAATGCGATTGTCGATGCACACCATTGTGATGGGGTATCCGCTCCATCGGCGACCGATGTAGAGGCGGCGTAGTGTGCCATGCCAGCGCAGTGTTGTTTTGCCGTTTTTGCCTACTTTGTCGGTTCGTAGCCGGAAGTCATGTGAATTTTTAATTAAGGCAGGTTTTGCTTTAGGCAGCGCGTTGTAGGATTCTGCGGGCGTGGTGCGTTGTAGTGCTCTGTGTGGGCGTTTGTAGTTGTAGTACTCAATGATTTCTTTTAGGTCTTCGTTGAGTTTTTCGATACTGTGAGCTGCTGGTTTGTTTGCTAGGGCAACTTTGAGTGTGTGGTGGAAGCGTTCTACTTTTCCTTGTGTTTGTGGGTGGTACGGTTTGCCATTTTTCTGAGCTATTCCTAGGTCGACTAGGAGTTGTTCGAAGCCGTTTCGGGTTGGCTTAGTGCGGTCGCTGTTGGTAGTAAAAGCTCGCCCATTGTCGGTGAGAGTGGACTGCGGGTAGCCGTGTGTGTGACCTGCTTGGGTAAAGCTTTCGAGGACGTTTCCTACCGTGGCTTGGGCGTAGGCTTGGCAGGAAATTATGAAGCGGGAATGGTCGGGCCCGACCCCCGGAAAGTGGACACATCGGGGGCTAGCTATGCTGCTTTGGTCAGTATAGCCGAAGTCTCGGTTTC
>NZ_JBEHFO010000045.1:0-1244 GCF_040225595.1 Corynebacterium sp. KPL2734
TGCTGGTCCCAAAATTCGGTTTCCACTTCAGCTGGCGTGCGGTAGCCCAAGCTTTGGTGAAGCCTCGTCTCGTTCCACCATGACACCCACTCAAACGTCGCGATTTCCACCTCGACAACCTCATCCCACCTGCGAGTATGGATCAGCTCGTTTTTGTAGGAACCATTAACGTTTTCCGCCAGAGCATTGTCATAGGAGTCGCCAACAGTTCCGGTGGAAGCGGCAATCCCGTGCTGGGCAAGACGCTCGTTGTAGACAACGCTGACATACTGCGAGCCGTGATCCGAATGATGAATGAGACCTGTTGTTTCCTCAGCAGACGCGATCGCCTGGTTGAGAGCTTGCAGCGGCAACGCTTCGGTGCGCATGGAATCTGATAACGCCCACCCAACGATCCGTCGGGAGTAAACATCGGTGACAAACGCGGCATACACAAAGCCTTTCTTCGTGCGCACGTAGGTAATATCAGCCACCCACAGCTTGTTCGGGCCTTCGGCTTTGAATTCTCGCTCCACCAAGTCCGGGCGCAAATCCGGCCTTTGAGGTGTGCGAGTGGTCATAGGCGAGCGGCCTTTGCCTTTGCCTGATACACCGGCTAGACGCATCAGCCGCGCGGTTTGTTCACGACCGATATCGATTCCGTCACGATGAAGAGCATGCCACATTTTCCGCACACCGTAGATGCCGTAATTATCCCGATGGATAGCACTAATGCGTTCAACCAGCACAGCATCACGAAGGCCGCGAGCACTTACCCCACGGGCCTTGGACTGACGATACCCACGCGAGGTGATGAACCCACCAGCGCGGTTTTTCTTCAACGTCTTACAGATGAACTCGACAGAGAAACGATTCCGGTATTCATCGATGAACCGGATCATTTCCGACGTTTTGGGTCGAGTTCCGACGCGAAAAAAGCTGAGGCAGCCTTTAAAAGTTCATTGGTGTCGCGTAGCTCTTGATTTTCACGGCGAAGCCTCGCGTTTTCGGCGGCCAGATCTTCAGGCACGGGTTCTGGGATGTTTCCCGCACGGCGGGCCTGTTGGGTCCATTGACGGGCTGTGTGCCATGACACCCCCAGCTTTGGGGCTACTGCCTGGCACGCGGCTTGCATCGACATATTTTCCGCCAAGATGCGGTCCTCTACAAGACGGACCACACGATCCTTCGCATCCTGGTCAAATTTTCTTGGCATATTCCAGATTTCCCATCTACTCAAACGGAACAAAACCTGGGACACTTCA
>NZ_JBEHFO010000046.1:0-984 GCF_040225595.1 Corynebacterium sp. KPL2734
GCCAACGAAGCTGGCATCGAAGGTCTTGATGATTTGCTGACTGGCCCGACCGCAATTGCGTTCATCAAGGGCGAGGCAGTAGATGCTGCGAAGGTCATCACCAAGTTTGCTGATGACAACAAGGCACTCGTCATCAAGGGTGGCTACATGGACGGCGACGCATTGTCTGCGGAGCAGGTTCAGGCCATCGCCAAGCTGGACAACCGCGAGACCACCCTCGCAAAGCTGGCTGGCGCTATGAAGGGTTCTATGGCGAAGGCAGCCGCTGTCTTCAACGCTCCTGCAACCAAGGCGGTTCGCACCGTTGTTGCTCTGCAGGACAAGAAGGAAGCAGAAGCTTAAGTCGTCACAACAGACGCACACATAAAACACCGTGCCTGTTACCCCATCACTGGGGAACAAGCACACAACACAGAAAGGACTTGCCATCATGGCTAAGCTCACCAAGGACGAGCTCATTGAAGCTTTCAAGGAAATGACCCTCATCGAACTGTCTGAGTTCGTTAAGGAATTCGAGGACGTCTTCGACGTTGAGGCTGCTGCACCGGTTGCCGCTGCTGCACCGGGCGCTCCGGCTGAGGGCGGCGCTTCCGCTGCTGAGGAGCAGACCGAGTTCGACGTCGTTCTGACCGACGCTGGCGCTAAGAAGATCGGCGTTATTAAGGCTGTCCGCGAGCTCGTCTCCGGCCTGGGCCTGAAGGAAGCTAAGGAAATGGTTGAGGGTGCACCTAAGGCCATCATCGAAGGCGCTTCCAAGGACGACGCTGAGGCTGCTAAGACCAAGCTGGAAGAGGCTGGCGCTTCCGTCGAGCTCAAGTAATTTAACTGAGCTTCACGCTTTCGAAGCCCCCACTCTTACCGCGCTATACGCGGTGGGAGATGGGGGTTTCTCCCGTTTTGCGGGTTCCGGCGGATTCTAGTGGTCGTGGAAACACGATTTTAGATTTCGGTGGCATAGCTTAGCAGTTCGGCCATTTTTTCGGC
>NZ_JBEHFO010000047.1:0-971 GCF_040225595.1 Corynebacterium sp. KPL2734
TCGCATCCTGGTCAAATTTTCTTGGCATATTCCAGATTTCCCATCTACTCAAACGGAACAAAACCTGGGACACTTCATATCGTCGACTGCTAGCTGATGGGTGTCGATGAAGTCGCGGATAAAGCGGCGGATTTCCGCCACAGTGGGCACATGCTGGCTGGGTGCTGTCGGGGTGAGAAAATCTGCCAGGGCGGCATCGACTAGGCCTATGTGTTCGTGGTTGTCGCCTACACGTTCTATTTCCCGGTCGATAACCCTAAGGCGTGGTGTATCTAGTATCCATTGCTGCCTGTTGGTGGCTGCCACGAGCGGTAGTTCCTGCATGCGGAAGTGTGCCCTAATAATGCCAGATAGGATGCTATAGGAAAGTCCTAGGTCTTTAGCCAGGCTAGTTAACGTCAGGTCCACGTCATCATCTAAGTCCGGAAGTAGTGATTGGTAGAACAACAAGGAGTTCTTCCTAGCCTTAACTCCGGCTGCAGCAATAGGGTTATGTGGTGTGTTGGTGGCATAAAAGACTACCGGTACATCTGCCTCACCATCAGTAGCGGTGTTGTAGTCTAGTGACTCGCCGACTGGACGAGTATCCCCCGTTATGATGTCGCCTACTGGATCGTGGCCTGTTGTGGTGGGTGGTGATGTGCTACTTGTCATCGTGTTAGTACCCCGATTACTCCACATGAATGGTCGAATGTGCTTTCGTCTAACAAGGCATCAGACTACCCATCCGAAAAGACACCAGGGGTAAAACCCACACACCCGACACGCATAACCCCTGTTCGGCAGAGTACAAGTCACAAATATCAGCGGGGGTAAAACGACGGAAAATCCCCGAAACACTAACCACCCACATGTCAAGCGGAGTGGTGGTCTCTCGGGGACTACCAGAATCACTATTTTGTTGTTGTTTGTTGTTTGGTGTCGGCGGTGACTTACTCTCCCACAACCTCCCGGTTGCAGTACCATCAGCG
>NZ_JBEHFO010000048.1:0-954 GCF_040225595.1 Corynebacterium sp. KPL2734
CTATTGCCCGGCATTTGGGTCGCTCACCGGGAACAATCAGCAAGGAAATGACACGCAACCGTGACGAATTTGGGTTGTATTTGCCGCATGCAGCTCATCGGAAGTCCGTGCTGCGCAGATTCCGGCCTAAGCCACGCAAACTGGACACACATGCAGCATTGCGTGATGCGGTGTGGGCGATGTTGAAGAAGCGATATTCACCGGTGCAGATTTCCCGAAGGTTGCGTCTAAACTTCCCTGACGATGACACTATGAGGGTGTGTCCTGAAACTATCTATATGTCGTTGTTCTTCCAAGCTAAAGGCGAGTTGAAAAAAGAAATCGCCGCATGTCTGCGCCAAGGCCGTGCTGTGAGAAAGCCACGCAACCAGCGTATTGCCCGCCAGCGATTTAGCGACCCCATGGTGATGATTTCCGAACGACCAGCAACGGTTAACGACCGCGCTGTTCCAGGACATTGGGAAGGCGACCTCATTTTGGGCAAGGGAAACAAATCAGCTATCGGCACGCTTGTAGAACGCAGCACCAGATACGTCATGCTGCTGCATCTGCCCAACGGGCATGGTGCTGTAGAAGTGCGCAACGCGCTCGTCGAGACTATCCAACAGCTACCAGCACACCTGCGTGGTTCGCTGACGTGGGATCAAGGAAGTGAAATGGCCGGCCATAAATCATTTACCATTGCCACCGAGTGTCCGGTGTACTTCTGTGATCCAGGATCACCCTGGCAGCGAGGAAGTAACGAAAACACCAACGGACTTCTGCGCCAGTATTTCCCCAAAGGCACTGACCTATCCGTCCACACCAAAGAAGACCTCGAGTTCGTTGCCATGCAACTCAACGACAGACCACGCGCAACCCTAGGCTTCGCCAAACCAGCCGAAAAAATGGCCGAACTGCTAAGCTATGCCACCGAAATCTAAAATCGTGTTTCCACGACCACTAGAATCCGCC
>NZ_JBEHFO010000049.1:0-924 GCF_040225595.1 Corynebacterium sp. KPL2734
CTAGCTCCCGATGACTTCGAAGCACTCACATCAGCTACACTGACCAAAGCAGCATAGCTAACCCCGACGTGTCCACTTTCCGGGGGTCAGGCCCATGCGTTGCGCATTAAAGTCCGTGACGGTGGCAGGGTTGTCAACAAGTCTGCCTATATGGCTATCGGCGTGGATTTAGATGGCATCAAGCACATTTTGGGCCTATGGATTGCTAAAGAAGAAGGCGCATCGTTTTGGGCACATGTATGTGCCAACTTATCTGACCGTGGGGTCAAAGACGTCTTTATTGTCTGCTGTGACGGGCTGAAAGGCTTGCCGCAGGCTGTAGAGGCAACCTGGCCGAATTCGATGGTCCAAACCTGTATCGTGCATTTAATTCGCGCTGCCAACAGGTGGGTATCTTATGGTGACCGCAAGAGCGTATCAGCAGCGTTGAAGAAGGTGTATACGGCTACTGATGAATCCACGGCAGAAGCGGCGTTGAAGGAATTTTCAAAGTCTGCACTGGGTGTGAAGTACCCTCGGTCGGTCAAGGTCTGGGAGGATGCGTGGGATAGATTCGTGCCATTTTTGCAGTTTCCTCCAGCGGCTAGGAAGGTTATCTATACGACGAATTCGATTGAATCGTTTAACAATCAGCTGCGTAAAGCCACGCGTAACCGGGTCCAATTTACTAATGATGATTCTGCGTTAAAGACGCTGTGGTTGATGATCTGCAATATTGAAGACAAACGAGCCTTAAAGAGGGCGAAACAAGGCAAACGGGCCTCAGCTACAGCCAGCAGGCTCGTGGAAGGAGCACGAGTATCCGGCTGGAAACAAGCCATCAACCAAATGGCCGTGGCCTTTCCCGACGGTCAAGTCCGGTGGAGTGGTGTATCTGTCCTTCCTGAATCTGTGAATCGGGGGACAGTGTCAGGGTCGGTGTTG
>NZ_JBEHFO010000050.1:0-854 GCF_040225595.1 Corynebacterium sp. KPL2734
GTCTCGCCATAGTAGTCATTCTGGTTCATCTCCTTATGCGGGTTGGGTTCCCACACACAAACCATTAGACACTCTCGACCAGCACCCGCCGCAAGCAATAATAGAAATCAAGGCAAACGCCTAGGAACAAAACCCGGGGCACTTCAATACTGACGAGGTCGAACCCACCCTCAACGTAGCTGTGCACAATAACCGGGCCACGATTAGTTTGACGTGTGATAAAGCTACTGCTGCCATCATCGCCCGCCATATCGACACCCAAGCAGACAACAACAGGTGCGGTGCCGGTGAAGCCTTAATTCAACTCATCCTGGACAACACGCATACCAAAGTCGCGATTAATACCTTCACCACCGACACCACCGGCGACAATAACGCCGCCGGTGCCGGTGCTGGTGCTGGTGAGGCGAAAGTGTATTTCCCAGGCTACGGCTGGTCCACGATGACTAACCTTGAAGGCATCGATACCTTCACCCGACAACTCAAACCAGACCACACCGAAAGCTACCAGCCCACCAGCCACATCCGCGCCTACACACAAGGCAGAGACCTCACCTGCCGCTGGCCCGGCTGCACCACACCAGCACACAAATGCCAACTCGACCACCGCATCGAATACAACAACGGCGGACCCACCAGCCCCGACAACCTCGTCACCCTGTGCCAACACCACCACAACATCAAAACCGACAAACGAGTCCACTACATCATGGACCCAATAACCGGCACCATCGCCTGGCTACACACCGACGGAACCTACCAAACAGACCACCCGAAAGGACCACTAGCCACCACAAACACACACTGGCACTACACCTGGAAACAATTCCTCACACACAAAAGAAACAAACACA
>NZ_JBEHFO010000051.1:0-813 GCF_040225595.1 Corynebacterium sp. KPL2734
CCGCGTCCACAAAGTCCCTAGACTCCGAGTCCACAAAGTAGCTGGACTCCAAGTCCAAAAACCTCATGGACATAACATTGTTAGTGCTCGTTCTGCCCGAGTGCGTCGTTGCAATAACCAGTCCGGGAAAAATGACCCGGTACGTAGTTTGGGTACAGCGACATCAATGGTGCCAACGCGAGTATCAAGATCGCGGTGGCGGTAGCCGTTGCGGACATTGGTTCGAGACTTAGACGTGGTGGCGTAGTCGGCGCCGCAGATCTGGTCTGCTTGAGTCGATAGGATTTGGTTGATGAATCCTTGAAGCATCTCGCGCATGAGATCTGGGGATGCTTGGGCAAGCAATTCGTCTAAGTAGGTAGTCGGGTCTATAGAATATGGGCTAGCGGCCATCGTGGTTATCCCTTTCGAGGAAGTGTGGTTACGGAATCGAAAGGTACTACGGTGGTCGCCGGCCTCATTCATAAGGGGCCCACCGTCAGTTACAGATACACCACGCTACTGGACGCAACCAAGCAGCCTTGGCGCGAGAATTCAGAGTCACTCGCCCTACGGTCTATCGGGCGTTGAAGAACGCCTAGCTACGGCGCTACGAGAGGGTAAATATACCCCCACAGTACACACCATCTGTCCGCCCGCATGTAGGTCTACCTGCGTGTTCGTATGTTTATTCTCAACGCGTAGGCGAGGAAATCGACAGACTTGAGGGCGGCTACGAGTGCCTCTGTGCGCGTTTTATCGGTTGCGTCCGCTAGTGTGGTGTATCTGTAACCCGTGGTAAGCCTCGTGCCGGTGCACAATAAGGCGACCATC
>NZ_JBEHFO010000052.1:0-795 GCF_040225595.1 Corynebacterium sp. KPL2734
CGAAGGATCCCAACGACTCGACACCACAAACACCACCAATCAAGGTCAGGTGTTTCCACGATCCTTAGAATCCGCCAGGCGGATCTGAAAGCTCAATGGGACGCGGCACACCTTGACTAGGACTAACAGATGCTCGTGATAGCCCAGAATAAGGTTAGTTTTCAGTACGTGAACGATTGATAGGGTGTCTGCATGCGGTTGAATAAGCTTGCTATCAGTACTGTTTGCTTACCTTTAATGCTCGTAGGTTGTGGTGTGCAAGACCCTGAGCCCTCTGCAGAATCTGAGGCACCGAATAATGGCGATACTTCTCTGGAGAGTTTTGAGCCCCGTCCCTCAGACGCTCCAATACTTGGGAATGTTACGGCTGAAGGGGAGTGTGATCCGCAAGTGGTGAAAATGGATAACGAGAAGAATACGCCCCACATTCACTATGAAGGTCAACCCGGTGATGAATTAACCATCAAATATATGAATGGCGACGAAGTTGTGCAGGAGGATAGCGTTGAACTGTCCAGCACAACAACTAGTATCCAAACTGGAGCCAGTACCTATAACGGGGATTTGGACCGTGCTGAAATCGTTGCCAAAGGTCGCTCTGGTACCGATGGGACGTGTCATATCACCATTAAATAGTTGATATTCGCTGTTGAGGGAATTCTCTACCTTTAATCTCTTAGCAATCGACAAACCCAGATCCCGGGGTATCGGAATATTGAACGGTCAAGTCCGGTGGAGTGGTGTATCTGTCCTTCCTGAATCTGTGAATCGGGGGACAGTGTCAGGGTCGGTGTT
>NZ_JBEHFO010000053.1:0-785 GCF_040225595.1 Corynebacterium sp. KPL2734
CATGGTGGTAGATTACCTTTCTTCCCAGCTCGACTGGGCTGGATATCAGGTGTCCACCAAATGGGGGTCAGGTCCGTCATCGAGGATGGTTAAGATGGCGACACGCTTGTGGCTGGCTATTGTCCAATCACTGTAATCCATTTGCCAGGTTTCATTGGGTTGGTCGGCTTGAAAACGTATCCATGAGCTGCGAGGACGCTTCTGGGGTTGTGGTGTGACCTGGTCGTTGTTTGCGAGTATTCGATGAATTGTTGATGGTGCTGGCAGGGGGTTAATGCCTTCGCGTTCGAGGTGCCAGCCAATGGTGTGTGCTCCGGCGTCTGTGCCGCGGTTTATGAGCTCCTGGCGTAGTTGGAGGATCCGGTCGACGAGGTTGTTATTTAGTGCTCTGGGGTTGGTGTGAGGGCGTTTGGAACGCGGTTCTAGGGCTTTTATTCCGCCTTCTTTGTAGCGTTTGTGTAGCGTTCGAATCCATCGCGTGCTGACGTTGAAATGTTCAGCTGCTTCAGTCTGAGTCATGCCGGCAGCGAGCATCGTTTCAATGATGATTTTGGGGGCGGGTTTAGTCTTCTTTTCCACCATTCCAGCATGTAGGAACGATGTCTCGAGACATTCCTTTTTGCCCAGTTGGGGCATTTTCATCCACGGGTTGTCTGCCGGATCGATGTGGTGAGACATTCTTGCAGGACGAACCGGAACGATCTCATGAGAGCGTGTCAAGTTGTTTGTGTGTGGGGCTAGGTTTATAGGTATTTGTCGAAGCGGGCGGGAAAGGCTACGGCCAT
>NZ_JBEHFO010000054.1:0-778 GCF_040225595.1 Corynebacterium sp. KPL2734
TGGCGGAAAATATGTCGATGCACCCCGCGTGCCAGGCAGTAGCTCCAAAGTTGGGGGTTTCATGGCACACGGCTCGTCAATGGACTTAAGCCTGCCCGCCGTGCCGGGAGCATCCCAGAACCTGTGCCTGAAGATTTGGCCGCCGAAAACGCCAGGCTACGCCGTGAAAATCACCAGCTACGCGACACTAATGAGTTGCTGAAGGCCGCGTCAGCTTTTTTCGCCTCACGACCAGGCCCCAAAACGTTAAGAAATGATCCGGTTCATCGATAAATACCGGGATTGTTTCTCTGTCGAGTTCATCTGCATTGGCATTGAAGAATAACCGGGCTGGTGGGTTCATCACCGCGCGTGGTTATCGCCAGTCCAAAGCCCGAGGGCTAAGTGCTCGTCGCCTTCGTGACGGTTGTTCTAGTTGAACGCATTAGTGCTGTTCATCGGGATAATGACGGTGTCTTAAGCGTGCGGAAAATGTGGCATGCACTTCACCGTGACGGAATCGATATCGGTCGCGAACAAACCGCCCGGCTGATGCGCCTGGCTGGTGTTTCTGGCAAAGGCAAAGGCGGATCACCAATCACAACCCGTACACCTCAACGTGCCGGATCTGCGCCCGGATTTGGTCGAGCGTGAGTTCAAAGCCCAGGGCCTTAAACAAGCTGTGGGTGGCCGACATTACCTACGTGCGTACGAAGAAAGGCTTTGTGTACACCGCGTTTGTCACTGACGTTTACTCCCGACGGATCGTCGGATGGGCATTATCGGACTCGATGCGCAC
>NZ_JBEHFO010000055.1:0-713 GCF_040225595.1 Corynebacterium sp. KPL2734
GGTTGCGTCCGCTAGTGTGGTGTATCTGTAACCCGTGGTAAGCCTCGTGCCGGTGCACAATAAGGCGACCATCACGGGTACCTTTCGAATCAACTTCAACCTATCCTCGAAAGGAATATAACCGCGATGGCCGCTAACCCCCATCATATCGATCCCACTGCGTATCTGGAAGAATTGCTCACCCAAGCCTCCCCAGACTTGATGCGCCAGATGCTGACAGACTTCATTAACCAGATACTTTCAGCTCAGGCTGACACGGTCTGCGGCGCTGATTACGCCACGGTATCTCCACAACGGACTAATACCCGCAATGGCTACCGTCACCGCTCCTTAGACACCAGAGTAGGCAGCATTGATGTTGCTATCCCGAAACTACGTCACGGCGCATTCTTTCCCGACTGGCTCTTAGAAAGGCGCACACGCACCGAACGAGCCCTGACTACCGTGATAGCCACGTGTTATCTCAAAGGGGTCTCCACTAGACGCATGAATGATGTGGTGGCCACGCTGGGTATTAACAATCTGTCGAAATCACAAGTGTCTGACATGGCCAAAGAACTCGACGAGATGGTCGCTGACTTTAGAGCCCGCCCTCTGGATTCAGGACCGTATTACTACTTGTCCTGTGACGCGTTGACCATGAAAGTCCGCGAAGGCGGACGTGTCGTTAAAACCAGCGTGCTTATCGCTACCGGTGTTAACAAAGACGGCTA
>NZ_JBEHFO010000056.1:0-705 GCF_040225595.1 Corynebacterium sp. KPL2734
AACTCACAATGAACATCCTCTCCTACGGACACAAGATCCGCACTAATCGGGTGTCCACTAAACGAGGGTAACCTCAGTCGCGTCTGGATTCAATTGAAGCAATCGGGAATCAAGGTCAGCGAGAAAGTTGTGCGCCGAATCATTACGGCCGAAGGGTTAACGGTGCGTTATGTTAAGAAAAAGCGTCGTTATTCGTCGTATCGCGGGGAGATTTCAGATGCCCCACCAAACTTGGTGAAACGGAATTTTCATTCTGATAAGCCTGGGCTGCTGTGGTTGACGGATATTTCAGAGTTTCCTGCTGATGACGGGAAAATCTACTTTTCAGCGTTGGTGGATTGTTTCGACGGAAAGATCGTGGGAGCAACAACGAGTTGCCATCCTAGTCAGCAGCTTGCAGACGACTGCTTAGCACAGGCGATTGAAAATGATGCGCCTGCGGATCCGACAAGATTAGTAATCCATTCCGATCGGGGTTGCCACTACCGAGGTAATAGTTGGATCCAAGCCTCCCAAGACATCGGTTTTGCTCGTTCAATGTCGAAGAAAGGGTGCTCACCCGACAATTCGGCGTGCGAGGGATTGTTCGGCCGAATGAAAAATGAGATGTTCTATGGACGTAAATGGCGCCATCGTGAGGAACTAGAGAAAGCGATTCATGAATATGTCGACTTCTACAACGAACGAAGAATCAAGCTTGAGTTC
>NZ_JBEHFO010000057.1:0-702 GCF_040225595.1 Corynebacterium sp. KPL2734
GAAAATTCCTTCAACGCTGCTTCTGCCGTGGATTCATCAGTAGCCGTATAAACCTTCTTCAACGCGGCTGATACAGCCCGGCGATCCCCGTAGGCCACCCACCGATTCGCGGCACGTATCAGGTGCACGATGCAGGTTTGTACCATGGAATTCGGCCAGGTTGCCTCCACTGCCTCTGGTAGGCCTTTCAGCCCGTCACAGCAGACGATAAAGACGTCTTTGACCCCGCGGTTAGATAAGTTGGCGCACACGTGTGCCCAAAAGGAAGCACCTTCTTCTTTGGCAATCCACAATCCCAAAATATGCTTGATCCCGTCGAGGTCCACCCCGATTGCCATGTACGCAGACTTGTTAACTACCCGGCCGCCGTCGCGGACTTTAATGCGCAACGCATCCAGGAATATCACGGGGTAGAACTCGTCTAACTGGCGGTTTTGCCAGATCATGACCTCATCCAAGACTGCGTCTGTAACCGCCGAAATCGTCTCATGGGAGATATCAACCCGCATCGCAGTTGCCATATGGTGCTGGATATCCCGAATGGTCATTCCGCCGGCATATAAGCTGACAATCATATCGTCAACATCTGTTAGCCGCCTAGAGCCTTTAGGAACCATGGTTGGGATAAACGTCCCGGCCCGGTCTCGTGGAACATCAATGTTTACTGGCCCGTAGTTAGAATCCACGGTTTTCGGGTAGGTG
>NZ_JBEHFO010000058.1:0-697 GCF_040225595.1 Corynebacterium sp. KPL2734
CGAAGGATCCCAACGACTCGACACCACAAACACCACCAATCAAGGTCAGGTGTTTCCACGATCCTTAGAATCCGCCGAGAGCTAGCGCTTTCCGATGCCCCCGCTGCCCCACACCCCGGATCCGCTCGAGTTTGAACCGAGCCCCTGTTTGGTGGACACCTGATATCTAGCCCAGTCGCGCTGGAAAGAAAGGTAATCTACTACCATGTCCAGGTACTGAGAACAGTTCAAACGCGATGCCGTGGCCCTCTATGAGAACAATGAGGACCTCTCACTGAACTCAGCATCAGCCCAGCTCGGCATCAACCGTGCCTCGCTGCATTCATGGGTGAAGAAGTACGGCGCCGGTAAACGTGCGCCCGCATAAAAGCCGTGCATGATGAAGCTCAAGCGGCGAATGATTCCGAACGGATCCGCCAGTGAGGGAAAAGAAAACGCAAAGCTGCGCGAAGAACGCGACACTCTGCGCAAGGCCGCCACACATTTTGACTACTAAAGTAGGCCCACTGGCAAGCAGCCTTATTCCCCGACGTGTCCACTTTCCAGCGTCAAGTCCCGTTCTATTGTCGATCTTGGATTATTCATTATGGAAACGCTAGGCTTTATTGTGAAAGCCTCGGGGTTGCGTCCGCTAGTGTGGTGTATCTGTAACCCGTGGTAAGCCTCGTGCCGGTGCACAATAAGGCGACCATCACGG
>NZ_JBEHFO010000059.1:0-670 GCF_040225595.1 Corynebacterium sp. KPL2734
ACGAGCCGTGTGCCATGAAACCCCCAACTTTGGAGCTACTGCCTGGCACGCGGGGTGCATCGACATATTTTCCGCCAAGATACGGTCCTCTACAAGACGGACCACACGGTCCTTCGCATCCTGGTCAAATTTCCTTGGCATATTCCAGATTTTCCCATCTACTCAAACGGAACAAAACCTGGGGCACTTCATAGTATGTTTCTGAGTATGGAAACAAATCCTGAAAAGATAGTTGATAATCTCTTGAAAGACATGAGAGAAGTTGATGACTGGATTTGCATAGCCGATGCAACTGCAGCCAATGAAAAAGATGCATTCGATGCTACTTACGAAGACGTCGTAACTATTCTTGAGGCCGTCAAAGAATCTCCTTCAGTGACTATCGGGAAAGTCGCAGGTCGTTTTATAGATCTCCCCGATAACTGGAGTCCCTCCGATGTAGCGAAGACCATCTTTTCGTCAGCAAATACCATAGTAGCGATGATGGATTTCTGGTTGCGCTCTACAGAAGATGTCTATAGCTAGAGATATTGCTTCTGCATGTGAGCTGAGCCTACCTGTTTCCGGTTGTGGGCTAGCACTGTGATGTCTAGTGACTTTTTGGACTCGGAGTCCAGTTAGTTTTTTGACTCGGAGTCCAGGAAGTTTATGGACAGGATGTCTAACTACT
>NZ_JBEHFO010000060.1:0-584 GCF_040225595.1 Corynebacterium sp. KPL2734
GTTCGGAGTACCTGGACATGGTGGTAGATTACCTTTCTTCCCAGCTCGACTGGGCTGGATATCAGGTGTCCACCAAAAAGGGGTCAGGTCCCTCAGTTAGAAAATTGTGAATTGGAACCTTAAGTTGATCTTCCGCACTGGTGCGCTTGTCGAGGTTAAGTTCTGATTCGATCTTGTGCAGGTTGGAAACAAGTTCTGTAGAGGCCTGAGAAAAGTTCTGCATGACTAGGCTCATTTCAAGGTCAGTGGAGGGATACGGCAGGTGTATGGGTAGTTCGTCCAAGAACACAATCCATGGACTGTTTACGTAGCTAGAGTCATCGCCCTTCATGCTAAGCGGCTATTGCCGCTAGGACTTGGTTCTCGCATGAGAGACTTGATTTGCGCATAAAGGCTGGGGCGAAGACCTTGATGCGGGCGATGCGGTTGAGAAGCTTATCTAACTTGTTGGTGCTGTCGTAGGCTTTGTCGAACTCCTCTTTGAGATCATGAGGTTACCCTCGTTTGGTGGACACCCGATTAGTGCGGATTTTGTGTCCGTAGGAGAGGATGTTCATTGTGAGTCAACAACGCCAGAAATACAC
>NZ_JBEHFO010000061.1:0-582 GCF_040225595.1 Corynebacterium sp. KPL2734
AGCGGGAACGCCAAGGCTCGGTAGATGGCCGCAGTGATGCCGATATACGAGCCGAAAACGCTCGCCTGCGTCGTGAGCTAGCTGAGGCCAAGATGGATAACGAGTTCTTGTCAAAAGCCACCGCCTTCTTCGCTGCGAAGCAACGCGATCGGAAAAATTTGAGCTAATGCAGCAGGAGAAGGCGAACTACAGCATAAAAAGAATGAGCAGGTTATTAGAGGTTTCCCGTTCTGGCTACTATAAATGGCACAAGGCTCAAGCAGTACGGCTTCGCGGCGAAAATCAGCGTCAGAGATTCCTCGACCAGTTAGACAGAAAAATTCATGACATCTGGCAAGATTCTGACGAAGTCTACGGTGCACCACGGATTACTGCAGAACTCGCCGAGGGTGGGGTCTATGTCAATCGCAAAACCGTGGCCAAACGCATGCGGATGATGGGTATTGAAGGCATCTCACCTAGAGCATTTGTTCCCGTAACGACGATTCAATCCAAGCGGAAGTCCACGCTTCCAGACCTAGTGAAACGCCTATTTGATCAAGGGCAGCTTAATCGAGTGTGGATGTCGGATATTACCTATCT
>NZ_JBEHFO010000062.1:0-537 GCF_040225595.1 Corynebacterium sp. KPL2734
GTCTCGCCATAGTAGTCATTCTGGTTCATCTCCTTATGCGGGTTGGGTTCCCACACACAAACCATTAGACACTCTCTTGAATATCAGGTGTTCAACAAATGGGGGCCAAGACTTAGCGCTGACGGTCGTTGAACTTAAGTTTGCAGCGAAGACCAGAGCGACTAGCCATCGCACTTTCGAAACACACCCCAGTGCGCCCTACCGAGTGGGCAACCCCTAGGTTGCGGCACGCCTCCCAGACTTGCTCGCTAGTACATTGCGCACAGTGGTTAGCGTGACACGCCAGCCTAACAGCAACGTCAGCGCGTAGCGTGTGTGCCAGCCGCACCGCTCGTTCAACCAGGCATGCATCGTGCACTCTATAGATAACCCAGCCCATTACCCCGCGAGAATGGACCCGACCACCGGAAGGTGGCCACATTGGGGTCAGTCCCATTAGCAGGTCGTGCTAGCCCACAACTGTTATGTCCATGAGGTTTTTGGACTTGGAGTCCAGCTACTTTGTGGACTCGGAGTCTAGGGACTTTGTGGACGCGG
>NZ_JBEHFO010000063.1:0-532 GCF_040225595.1 Corynebacterium sp. KPL2734
CAACCCTCGCCGGTGCGCAGGTAGGTAATGTCCGACATCCATACCCGGTTGAGCTCGCCGGTATCAAACATGCGCTTTACCAGGTCAGGAAGACTCGACTTACGTTTAGATTGAATCGTTGTCACGGGCACAAAAGCACGCGGTGAAATCCCTTCAATTCCCATCAGGCGCATCCGCTTAGCCACAGTCTTACGATTCACACTGATCTGGTAGCGATCGGCGAGTTCTGCGGTAATCCGCGGAGCACCATAGACCTCATCGGAGTCTTTCCAGATCTGATGAATCTTACGATCAGCATCATCGTAAAAAGATGTCCGATCATCATTACCGGATAAGCGTTGCTGCTGCATATGGGCCCATTTGTAGTATCCAGACCGAGATACCTTCAACAAGCGCGCCATGCGCTTGATACTGAAATTCGCCTTCTCCTGCTGCATTAACTCGAACTTTTCTGATCGCGTTGCTTTGCGGCGAAGAAGGCTGTCGCTTTTGACAAAAACTCGTTATCCATCTTGGCTTCTGCCAGCTCACG